>JAZSHE010000015.1:0-9095 GCA_045533085.1 Ruminococcus sp. | reverse complement strand
AACATAAGCTTGTGCGGCTTTGTTAAGCATCTCGACGTCGATATCGTAACGATAATGCAAGGCGTAACCCTCACAAAACGGGTCACGCACCTCACGATTTAAAATCTTGTACATGTAGCGTTTGCCTTTACAGCTGTAGCGTGCGTGGAAGTCATCATCAACCTCGCACACATCAATAGCAACAATCGACAACGGCAGATAGCGGTTGAGAGCCGATTTGAGTCTGTCGCACGCAATTTTGTGGTCGGTTTTCATGGAAATGACATACATTTTAGCGTGAACTCCGGTATCAGTACGGCTACAACCCTTGATGTCTGGAGTGTAACCCAGAACACTTTTCACCGCTTCCTGAAAACGCTGTTGCACAGTAATCGCATTTTGCTGAATCTGCCAGCCGTGAAGGTCTTTTCCGTCGTATGAAATTGTAATCTTAAGGTTTCTCATCTCACTGTGTGAGGCAGAAGAACATTGCATAATATTACTCCTACGGTAAGAATTGCTACTACAGCCATACTCAGATAATCTCTTTTGCACAGCTTCAATGTTTTCATTCGTGTTCTGCCCTGTCCTCCCTGATAACAACGGCACTCCATCGCAACAGCGAGGTCGTAAGCACGTCTGAAAGCTGATACAAAAAGTGGTATAAGCACAGGAATGAGAGCTTTGATACGCTGCGCCAGATTGCCAGACTCCATGTCGGCGCCTCTGGCTTTTTGTGCAGCCATGATTTTATCGGTTTCTTCAAGCAAAAGCGGAACAAATCTCAACGCGATTGTCATCATCATTGCGATTTCGTGAACCTTGACCTTGAAAACTGTCAACGGCTTGAGAAGTCGCTCGATAGCATCCGTCAGGTCGTTCGGCGATGTTGTGAATGTGAGCGCTGAGCTGATTAATATCAGGCTGATGATACGCACCGCAACAAACACAGCGTTGTTGATT
Organism: Ruminococcus sp.; assembly: GCA_045533085.1. Taxonomy (GTDB): domain Bacteria; phylum Bacillota; class Clostridia; order Oscillospirales; family Acutalibacteraceae; genus Ruminococcoides. The sequence goes on along the minus strand of JAZSHE010000015.1, from coordinate 8,153 downwards.
CCCGCCAGAGTAATTTTGATAACACCCCACTGCCACAACGGCTCGCCTGTGCCGTAGAACAGATTGAGTGCAGATGTAATCAAAACAATAACCACAATCATCTTAAGACTCTTGAAGTACATCGAAATCGGTACCTTCGAAAGCAGAGCAATTCCTGCGACACTAGCCGCTACAAGTGACAGCGCAACGTAGTTTGAGGTACAGAAAACAAGTACTATAAAAGCTACGAGTAAAATAATTTTAGAACGAGGGTCAAGTTTATGGAGCAGACTGTTGCCCGGATAAAACTGACCGAATGCGACATCTCTCATTACAGCTTGCCCTCCTTTTTGAGGAGTTCGGTAATCTCAAGTACAGCTTTGTCAACAGTGAGGATTCCTTGTGGTAAATCGATACCTTTTTCTCTCAGCGCTTCGATCACCCTTGTAATCTGTGGAACTCTCAATCCCATCTGTGAAAGCTCCTGCGAACGGGCAAACACAGATTGTGTGTCACCGTACATAGCGAGATTTCCTTTATTCATAACCATAACCTTGTTTGTAACACGCGCTACATCCTCCATTGAGTGGGACACAAGGATTACAGTGTTGTTTTTTGATTTCTGATACTGTGAAATCTGGGACAAAAGCACGTTGCGTCCCACAGGGTCAAGTCCTGCTGTCGGCTCGTCCAGAATCAACACATCAGGCTCCATAGCAATAACGCCCGCAATAGCTGCTCTACGCTTTTCGCCACCTGATAAATCAAATGGTGATTTATTCAGAAGGTCGTGACTCAGACCGACAAACTTTGCAGCGCGAATAACACGCTGGTCGATTTCTTCTTTTGAAAGTCCCATATTTGTCGGGCCGAAAGCAATATCCTTGTACACAGCTTCTTCGAACAGCTGGTACTCAGGATACTGGAACACAAGACCGACTTTAAAACGAAACTTGCGTACCTCCTTTGGCTTTTCCCACAAATTCTCAGAGTCGATGTACACCTTTCCGGATGTTGGTTTGATAAGACCATTGAGCATCTGCACAAGTGTCGATTTGCCCGAACCTGTGTGACCGATGAGTCCGACAAAATCACCTTTATTAATTTCAAAAGAAACATTTTTTACTGCGTGCTGTTCAAACGGAGTTTTTGCTCCGTATACACAGCTCAGATTTTCAACTTTTATAGTGCTCACTTAAACACCTCCAAAAGCTGATTTATGCACTCATCAGAGTGCAGGCTCAATGTGTCGATGTCAACACCACGGGCTTTTAACTTATAGCACAGCTCGGTAACCTGCGGAACATCGAGTCGATGTCGTTTCAACAGCTCCACCTGAGCAAAAACTTCCTGTGGGGTGCCCTCGGTAAGAATTTTACCGTCATCCATAACAATAACTCGGTCAGCGTCAACTGCCTCTTCCATATAATGAGTGATTAAAACAATGGTTATACCCTGTTCGTGATTCAGCCTTTTGATAGTAGACATAACCTCTTCTCTGCCCTTTGGGTCAAGCATTGCTGTCGGCTCATCAAGCACAATGCACGATGGCTCCATCGCAATAATTCCCGCGATAGCGACACGCTGTTTCTGACCACCTGAGAGTTTATGAGGAGGTTGGTTGCGATAGTCGTACATATCAACAGCTTTCAATGCGTTGTCAACCCTGCGCCTGATTTCAGAAGGCTCAATGCCGAGGTTTTCAGGACCGAATGCAACATCTTCTTCTACAACAGAAGCAACAAGCTGATTATCAGGATTCTGGAGTACAAGTCCGACTTTGCGACGGATTATAAAATCCTCATTTTCGCTGGCTGTGTCGAGATTGTCAACAAAAACTTTGCCTGAATCAGGGAGCAACATTGCGTTTAAATGCTTGGAAATAGTCGATTTGCCCGAACCGTTGTGACCGAGCAAAGCGACAAACTCACCCTTTTTTACAGTGAAAGAAACATCATCAAGCACATTCCTGACGCTTTGTGTATTAACTTGTGTTTCGTCGTCTTCAACATAGCTGAAAACAAGATTTTGTGCTGTGATAAAGTCCATAGTAAACTAAACTCCGATTTACTTTCTCCATATTGCGGTGTTGCCACAAGGGAGAACAAGATTTGTATCAGTAACAGGCAAGCCGATTTCGGATGATGAAACGCTGCCGCCAAATTTTTTGACAAGAATTGTCGAGAGCATATACTCCATTACTGATGGTGGCAGTCCTGTTGTATATGAATTGAGGATAAAGAAGCGAGCGTCATCAGAAAGAATTGTTGAACATAATTCCAAGAAAGAATAAAGTTGTTCTTCAAGCTTCCACACCTCACCGCCGGGACCTCTACCGTAAGACGGTGGATCCATGATGATTCCATCGTACTTATTGCCACGACGCTGTTCACGCGCAACAAATTTCATACAATCGTCAACGAGCCATCTGACAGGCTTGTCAGCAAGACCTGATGACTGTGCGTTCTCCTTTGCCCACGCTACCATACCTTTTGAGGCATCAACGTGGCACACCTTAGCGCCTGCGTTAAGACACGCAAGTGTTGCACAGCCTGTGTAACCAAAGAGGTTTAACACATTGAGCTGTCTGTCAGCACCCTTGATGATATCAGAAGCTAAATCCCAGTTGACAGCCTGCTCAGGAAAAATACCTGTGTGTTTAAAGCCCATCGGCTTAACGTTAAAAACCAGATCACGGTATTTGAGCGACCATGAGTCAGGAATTTTTTTGAACACCTGCCACTGACCACCACCTGAATTTGAGCGGTGATATTTCGCGTGAGCCTTGCGCCACAGCGGATTTTTACGCTCGGTGTTCCATATAATCTGAGGATCAGGACGAATAAGGATAATATCGCCCCAACGCTCAAGTCGTTCACCTGATGAGGTGTCAATCAGCTCGTAATCAAGCCAGTTAGATGATACTCGCATCAGCCTAGTCTCTCCTTAACAATGTCAGCCATCTCGTGTGCAAGAGCATCGATTTCTTCGTAGTTTTCACCCTCGAGCATTACTCGAACGAGTGGCTCTGTGCCTGAAGCACGAACTAAAATACGTCCACGGTCGCCTAAAGTTTTAGCGATACGCTCGTTTGCTTCTTTCACAACTTCGTCAGTCTTGAATTTAGCTTTACCCTCGTTTGAAATCTTAACATTAACGAGAATCTGTGGGTAAGGCTTTATCAGTGTAGCAAATGAAGAAAGCTTAACCTGACGGCGGTTGAGCATACTCATAAGATGTGCACCTGTGAGCTGACCATCACCTGTTGTTGCGTAATCAAGGAAGATTACGTGGCCGCTCTGCTCACCACCGATGTTGTAGTCGCACTTAAGCATTTCTTCTAAAACATATCTGTCACCTACTGCTGTAGCAACAAATGTCATACCGTTAGCTTCACAGAACTTGTTGAAGCCCATATTTGTCATAACTGTACCAACTACAGCGTTGTTCTTGAGTTTTCCCTGGCTCTTCATATCAGCTGCACAGATAGCGATGATGTAGTCACCGTCAACGAGCTCGCCGTTATCATCAACAGCTAAGCATCTGTCAGCATCGCCGTCAAAAGCAAGACCAGCGTCGAGCTTGTGCTCTTTTACATAAGCCATCAGAGTTTCCATGTGAGTAGAACCACAGTTTGCGTTGATGTTAACACCATCAGGGTTGTCAAAAAGCATGTGAACCTTTGCACCGAGCTTTGTGAAAAGCTTTTCTGCTGTGCGTGATGATGAACCGTTTGAACAGTCAAGCGCAATTTCCATACCGCTAAGGTCATGATTCACTGTTGATGCAACATAGTCGATGTACTCGTCAGCGGCTGTGTCCACAGTTTCAACTGTACCTAAGCCCTCGTGAGCAGGAACTGTGTATGGCTCTGCGTTGTCCAATATGATAGCCTCAATCTTTTCTTCGAGCTCATCAGGAAGCTTGTAACCCTGTGAAGAGAAAATCTTGATGCCGTTAAATTCGTAAGGGTTGTGAGATGCTGAAATCATAATACCTGCATCAGCGCTATATTTCTTAACGAGGTAAGCAACAGCAGGAGTAGGAACAACACCCAAAAGCTTAACATTTGCACCAACTGAGCAAAGACCTGCGATGAGTGCACCCTCGAGCATATCGCCTGAAAGACGAGTGTCCTTACCGATGAGGAAAGTCGGATGCTCAACCTCTTTGCTTGTCAGCACCATAGCAGCAGCTCTGCCGATGTTCATAGCAAGTTCAATTGTAAGTTCTGTATTAGCGACACCACGTGCGCCATCTGTACCAAATAATCTTCCCATATAAATTCTCCTGAAATCAAATTTTTTATATTATTTTCACCGTAAAACGATGAGTGTAAGCTAGTTATCAAACAGGCTTCCCTGAGCCTGTGCGGTGTTTGCAGGAACATCATAACCAAGATGCTCATAAGCCTGAGCGGTGACACATCTGCCTCTCGGTGTACGGCTCAAAAATCCAATCTGCATCAGATATGGTTCGTACACACCCTCGATTGTGACAGCCTCCTCGCCGATAGCCGCCGCGAGCGTTTCAAGTCCGACAGGTCCGCCACGATAGTATCTTATCATTGTGTCGAGCATTCGTCTGTCATTCTGGTCTAAACCAAGCTCGTCAATCTCGAGTCTGTCAAGTGCTATGCGAGCAACATCACAGGTGATTACACCATCTGACATAACCTCAGAAAAATCACGCACACGCTTTAAAAGTCTGTTAGCGATTCGTGGTGTACCTCTGCTTCGTGACGCAAGCTCAAGCGCGCCGTCATCATCAATAGCGATGCCCAGAATCCCCGCACTACGTGTGATGATATCAGCAAGCTCACGTGGTGAGTACATCTCAAGTCTGAGCACTACGCCGAATCTGTCTCTAAGCGGTGCTGTCAGCTGACCTGCACGAGTTGTCGCACCAACTAAAGTGAACTTTGGCAGTGGCAGGTGGTATGATGCCGCCATCTGTCCTTTTCCTGTGATAATATCGATAGCAAAGTCCTCCATCGACGGATAAAGTATCTCTTCCACAGAACGCGAAAGACGATGAATTTCGTCGATAAAAAGGACATCACCCGGATTCAGATTTGTAAGCAAAGCCGCTAAATCACCGGGCTTCTCAATCGCAGGACCTGAAGTAATGCGGATATTGACGCCCATCTCGTTTGCAATAATTCCCGCAAGAGTCGTTTTACCAAGTCCCGGCGGTCCGTACAGAAGTACGTGGTCAAGCGATTCTTTTCGCTTTTTTGCCGCCTCGATAAAGATGCTCAGATTTTCCTTAGCCTTAGCCTGACCGACGTACTCGTCGAGAGTTTTAGGTCTCAAGGGATTGTCGCCCTCAACTAAGTCCTGAGGTATTTCTGAAGTATCCATCAATCGGTCCTCAAAATCCATTTCAAATTCTGTATATTCGTTCATTGTTTTATCCTTTCCAAAGAAAGTGTTCGTAGTTTAACTGAAACTTTAACCCATTTGTCTGAGCGTTGCCGCGATAAGCTGTTCAACTGTCATGCTTGGATCGAGCTTTGAAAGCACAGGTGTTACATCAGCCGCGCTGTAACCAAGTACAGCAAGTGCCTGCACAGCTTTAGGGATATTGCCCGTATCAGCGATAACTGAACCTTTTGTCACAACACCGCTGTCAGAGTCAATTGAAACTCCCTTTATCTTATCCTTGAGTTCAAGCACAATTCGCTGAGCAAGTTTTGGGCCCACGCCCGATGCTCTGGTCAGCGTTTTGTAGTCAGATGCTGAAACAGAAAGTGCAATCTGTTCGCTTGAAAGCTCCGATAAAATCGCAAGTGCGACCTTAGGACCAACACCCGAAATAGAAATCAGCATTTTGAATGTTGACAGCTCACTTTTGCTATAAAAACCAAAAAGCTCCATCGCATCCTCACGAACACTCATGTGAGTGTACAAGGTGACTGTAGAGTTGAGTTTCACGTTTCGTTGAGTAGTTAAAGTGGTGTTGACCCTGAATCCGATGCCGTTGCACTCGACAACAACGAAGCCTGATTCGATGTGAATCAACGTACCTTTTACTGAATAAATCATAGCTTAACTCCTCCTTTTAGCATATCTCTTCTCAGCGCTGAACCCGACGCATGGGTGTGCGTAATCGCAATAGCTAGTGCATCAGCGGTATCGTCCGGTTTTGGAACATTTTTCAAGTGAAGAAGTCTTCTTGTCATTTCCATAACCTGTGGTTTTTTAGCTTTGCCGTAGCCCGTAACCGCTACTTTAACCTGGAGCGGTGTATATTCAAAAACCTTGACCGAACACTGCTGTGCCGCAAGAAGAATAACCCCTCTCGCCTGTGCTACCAACAGAGCGGTTGTGACGTTTGTGGTGAAAAACAGCTTTTCAATCGACAAAGCATCGGGTTTGTACTTTTTGAGTATCTCAAGAGTATCGTTGTAGATAATCTCAAGTCGCTCGTTGAAATCGGTGTGAGCCTGTGTTGTAATCGAACCAAATGCAAGCGGACGATAAGCGTTTGAGCTGTAGTTGATAACACCCCATCCGACAATGGCGTATCCAGGGTCAATGCCCAAAACTATCACAACAAACCACCCCTTCACCTAAAAATAATCGTACTTCCCCATAATTAGTTTTTATTATAACATAATAGCGTCACAATAGCAACAAAATGAGCACAAAAAAAACAGCGAACTTAAAAGAAAAGTCCGCTGTTAAAATATAAATTATTTATAAATCAACGATATTCAGGTATGAGTTCGTAAAGCTTGTCAACACAGTCTTTTGTAGCCTGCTCAATGTGAGAAAACGGAAACTCAAGTCCCATATCATCATACTTCGTCTGGCAAATATTGCGAAAAGCAAGAAGCTCGATTTTATCGACGCATTTGTGTGCATCAGCAATAGCTTTGAGTTTCGCAATATTCTCCTTTGTATCGTTGATTGTAGGAATAATCACCTGTCTGAGTGTAGTTTTTATCCCGTTTTCGTCAAGATAAGACAGAAACTTAAGTACAGCAGAAAGCGTACATCCGACATTTTCTTGGTACTGAGCTTCGTTTGTGTACTTGATATCAAGCAACACACGGTCAGTAACACTAAGCAACGCTTTTACGCTGTCATTTAATATGCATCCCGATGTATCAAGACAAGTGTTTATGCTGTTGTGATGGCACAGCTCAAACACTTCTCTGACAAAATCAGACTGGAGCAAAGGTTCACCACCAGAAAAGGTGATTCCGCCTTTTTCACCAAAGTAATCTTTGTATCTGAGCACCTTTTTTACAAGCTCATCAGGCTGATACTCAGTGCCTTTTTTATACTCCCATGTGTCAGGATTGTGACAGCATTTGCATCGCAGATTACATCCTTGGGTGAAAGCGACAAAGCGCACTCCGGGACCATCAACTGTACCCATACTCTGGATAGAGTGAATATATCCTTTTACGTCAATCATAAAGACTCGTGGAAAGTACGGCTGATAACCTCTCTCTGCTGCTCTTTAGAAAGCTTGTGGAAGTTTACAGCGTAACCTGATACACGGATTGTGAGGTTAGGGAATGCCTCAGGATCCTCGTAAGCCTTGATGAGTGTCTCACGATTGAGAACGTTGATATTAATGTGGTGAGCGTTCTTCTTGAAGTAACCATCAAGAACAGATACAAGGTTATCAATACGCTCTTCTTCAGACTTACCGAGAGCTTCCGGAGTGATTGAGAATGTGTTTGAGATACCATCACGGCAGTCCTGATAGTTGATTTTTGCAACAGAGTTGAGAGATGCAAGAGCACCGTTTTCTTCACGGTTGTGCATTGGGTTAGCACCAGGAGCGAATGGTGAACCAGCCTCTCTGCCGTCAGGTGTAGCACCTGTGTGCTTACCATACATAACGTTTGATGTGATTGTAAGTACAGAAAGTGTGTGCATAGCCTTGCGGTATGTTGGAGTTTTTCTCAGCTCAGTAATAAACTTGTGAGCTGTATCCTTAGCGATAAGGTCTACTCTGTCATCATCGTTACCAAACTTAGGAAATTCGCCCACTGTATCGAAATCTACAATGTAGCCGTTTGCGTCCCTGATTGTTTTGACATCAGCATACTTAAGAGCGCTCAGCGAGTCGGTAATAACAGAAAGTCCTGCAACACCAAATGCCATAAATCTGTCAACATATGTATCGTGGAGTGCCATCTGAGTCTTCTCGTA
>JAZSHE010000204.1:0-20672 GCA_045533085.1 Ruminococcus sp. | reverse complement strand
TCTTCCTAAGACCGCTTGGCCTCCGACTTGTGATAGCCTTAACCTGAAAAAGCAGTTTAAATTAGAAAACATTTCTGATCAGGACTGCGTTCACAGTCTGTGTCTCAAATTTGATGAGCACACAGTCAACGACATTGTACTCGACAGCAATGTTGAAAACAGCTCGACAATTCTGACCTGGAATATATCAAAAGAAGATATTCTTAAATTCGGTCTGATAAAAACTCAAATCAAATCTGTTTATAAAAGCGGAAAAACAGCTCACACATCATGGGATTATTTTTATGTGCATCCATCCAACGAGTATTCGGAAAAATTTGAAAACATAGATATATCTGATTTTGTCGATTACAAGGCGAAAGTCAACGAGGTTTACGATAAAATCGCGAACACTGATTTTTCCACCTTTGTTTTAAGCGACAGAACTATCGCAGGAATCAATCTCGCAGATGATATTGAAGCATCCGATTTGTGCGATGCGCTAAAGGTCTTCCCAACGATAATTAAAGCAGGCGCCCCAACCGTGTTTGATGGAACTACAGGAAAATATCTTATAGACACATTAAACAATGATTTATACTACTGCAAAGAAAGAAATCTTTCCGGCAACAACTGGATTAAGCTGACAGGAAACCTCGACAATGTTAACAGTATTAAAAACGCTCATATTAACGAAAGCGGTGAGCTTGTGTTAACTTTTAACGACGACAGTACCAGCACAGTTGGGGTTGTCGTTGGCGAAAACGGCAAAGACGGCACAGATGGTTACAACGGCATAGATGGTATGGACGGCGAAGATGGCAAAGACGGTTACACTCCGATTAAAGGTGTTGACTACTTCACAGAAGAGGAAAAGTATGAGATTGTCACTCAGGCTAAGTCAGAGCTTTCGCAGATTGAACCGCCAACGATTGTAAGCTCAGTTGATGAAATGACCGATACAAACAAGCACTATGTATTAAACGGCAACATTTACGCGTATATGAGCAACAACGGCGGTCTGAAGGCTGATTTCACTAACCTTGCTGACCCATCAAGCGACTCATGGAAAAATGGCTACCGTATCAATTCGAGCAATCAGTATGTTGAAGCAAGCGGTTTTCTTACTACAAACTGGTTCCCTTGTAAAACAGGCAGTGTTATCCGTATAAAAGGTCTTGCTATAGCAAGGGTAGGTTTAAGTACAGGCGGTACAGAATCAGGTGGATATTCCGGTTTTAATTTATCAAGCGATGGTGCAACACCAATTCTTGCTATTAAAATGTCAGAAGAAAAGGCGTATCCTCTCATCAGCCGTGACGCTGATGGCATCGAAACGCTTGACCTTACAAGCTACACATCCAGCGCAGGTGACTTTAACTATGTTTGTCTGACCGGACGCATCGAGAACACTGCTGACGATATCATTATTACAGTTGACGAAGAAATCGCATACACAGAAGCTGTAGGCTACGAATGGACAAACACAGGCTTGCAATACACAGCTACTTTGTACACGGATTTAATCGGTATAGTTGACGAAAACAATGTTATTCGCCTATCTTCAAACAATCTGCCGAGTGGTACATATACACTCAAATACGGCGATGAAAACTTTGAAACAATCGGTACTATAACTGTTGAGTAAAGGAGGCTTTGTGTATGGCTGAATATGAAAAGTTTATTCCTGAAAACAAAGCACCTCAAAGTAGCAACCAGATACATGTGTATCGTGATGATGTAAAAGTTGGTAAAATAAATATCGGTAATTTAAAAATGCCGACGCTGGGAGAGAAGCTGTATTCTTTCGGTGCTGTTGCTGACGTTCACATAACGTATGATACTGCTCAGGAAGACTTTCAGAGAGCGCTCTCATATTTCAACGAAAAAGAAGATGTAGATTTCACTTGTGTATGCGGTGATTTGACATCAAGCGGTACAGCTGAACAGTTCCAGACCTACGCTGATTACGTCAGCGCATACTCACCAAACACTCCCGTTTATGAAGTTACGGGAAATCACGATGCACATCAACAGATACTGACTTCAGACAGTATGAGAGAATACACTAACCACGATTTGTATTACTCTTTCAACAAGGGTGATGATGTATTCATTATGTTTGGTATGACGCAGGCAAATCTCAACGAAACAGTTGAAACTCCGTTTTCGGTGGAGTCCTTGCAGTGGCTATATGAAACGCTTGAAGCAAATAGGAATAAGCGTTGCTTTGTGTTTCAGCATTGTCTGAGATTTGACGGAAGCGGAAAACCGTACGCGAAAAATCCAACAGGCAACCTACTCAACAACACGCAGGGCTCTGTGTTTCTATCGTTGATGGAGCATTACAGAAACGTTATCTGGTTCCATGGTCATTCACACATGAAGTTTGACTGTCAAAAAGACTGTTCATACGCAAACTATGACAATATGTTCGGCTGCAAGTCTGTACATATTCCGTCTTTATCGGTACCGAGAGATTACGCAAATGATGAATATGTATACAATTATTCAGAAAGTGAAGGATATGTGGTAGATGTATATGAAAACTATGTTGTGCTAAGAGGCAGGGAGTTTGTGAAAGAAAAGTTTCTGCCAATTGCGACTTACTGTTTGGATTCTTCGATACAACCTATCAAAGCCAACACATACACTGACATCACCAATACCATCACAACATAACAGCTGCCCCGCTGTTTGATTGTGTAGCTAAAAAAACAGGCTGTCTCATCAAAAATGAGACAGCCTTGTTTATTACTTTTTAATATAGAACATATCCAGTATTAATTTCTGGAGATTCGCTTCATCAGCATAAAACTCCATATATTCTCCGGAGTAAACATTCTCACCATCAGGTGTAACAACTTCGTTTAAAGTATAATCAGCATATCTGTTAAGCATCGAACTCATCGAATTAATCGAACAATCCGACACAATGTAAGGAGCTACATCTTCATATACTTCCAAAACGAATGTATCGCTTTCTTTGACTTTTTCGTTAAATGACGAAACAAAGTTGCCTATATACTCCTTGTGTCGTTCCAGACGAGAAACGTTCAACTGGTCAGCCACGTCTTTTCGTGTCTGCACAAATGACAACGCCTGCTCTCCGGTAAGTGTAACCTCACCCATCGGGATAGATTCGTCAACTTTAGAGAAATCATCTGTAACATTGACAGTGACGCCACCAACCGCATCGTTGAGGATTGAAATAGCATCCATATTCATAGACACATAATAGTCAATTGCCAACCCTGACAAAAAGTCAGAAACTGTTCTGACAGTATTTTCACAACTGTCTTCAAGTCCGGAGCCATAAGTGTGCGCAAGTGCCAACTGGGCAAAAATAGTGCCGGCTTCTTTACCGCCTATTCCCAGAACACGAACGTCCATCATAGTATCACGGTTGAGAACAAGCACGTTGTAGGTCTTTTCGACTTCGTCAAAAACTGCCAACGCAACCATATCGTTCTCGCCTGTGTTTACATACGAGTCGCTTTTCTGCACAGGTCCGCTTTCGTCAATACCCATCAGCATAATCACAGTGATATCCTGTCTAGGGAAATAGTTAACCCCATCTACAGTAACGGACTTTGATGTATGCTCGGTATCATCGCTATCAGTCACACCAACGTTTACAGCTTCGTAAAATTTGAATCCGGAAAACGCAACCACAACAGCTAGGATAACTACCAACACTATTGTGATAACCGATCGGTTGTTTCTACCTTTAGCCATATATTTAGCCGTTTACCTTGCGACGGAAAACGATAAGAGCGATAATACAACCCAACGCAACAACCATTACTGTACCCCAAAGGATAACACTTGTTGTGTCAGCTGTGATAGGAGAAACGACATCCATATTCTGGCCGCTGCCAGGCACTAAAAATGCAACTGGACAGATTTTGTCAAACTTAACTGTAACAGTGCCGTCGCCATTGTTGATGCAATCAACAACAGGAACCCACTTGCCGTCTACATATACCATAGCAGTAATGAATGAACCATCTGCGATACCTAAATCGAAAGTAAGGTCAAGAGTTGCACCATCCTTCAATTTGCTCTCGAGGTCATCACATTTGTCTGTAATATCAAAAAGGTCTTTGATAACAAGGTCGTCAGCACTCTTGTCTTTGCTCCATTTTTCCTTCACGATATCTTCAATCTCAGGGCAAAGCTCTGAAATCTTAGCGCCGTTCTTGAACTCTCCGTAAACCTTTAAAAGTTCCTCTTTTACGCCCTCTGGAAGCTCTTCATCGTTGAGTGCCTGAGTTAATGATGAAATTATAATACAATCAATGTACTCAGTAGAAATCTTGTTGCCATCAGGGTCTGTGATAAAACCAACAACATCCTTGCCGTCGATTGAATCGATAACTACAAGGTCAGGTGCACCTTTGTTTGTGATACTTGGCACAAACTGAGCCGCCGAAACCGACACTGTAATAGTTAACATTAAAATGATTGAAAGTACAACTGCGAGTAATCTTTTCATTTAAATCATCTCCATTTGTTATAAATAATATATTAATTATTTTCGGCTGTTTAATTTGCTGTTCTCATAAGCTTTTTTGCTCGCTTTAGCATAAGCATTAGCGTATGAGCCGCTGTATTTTGAATAGTATCCCTTGCCGTATCGTGAATAGCTGCCTGAGCTTTCACCAACACAGTTGAGTACAATACCCAATATCCTGCTTTCGATAAATTCGAACTGTGAAACAGCGGATGACAAAGCAACACAGTTACAGTAATCCTGTCTTACAACCAGCAGAACACCATCAGTAAGCTTAGCTGCAACCATAGCATCACTGACTTCTCCGACAGGTGGCAAATCAAGAAGAATATAATCGTATGATTCTCTGAGTCTTTCGATAACCTTAGCCATCTTTGAACTACTCAGCAACTCAATTGGGTTTGGTGGGTTATCGCCTGACGCGATTACACAAAAACTCTTTTCGTCATCGAGTGAGCAATTCTGGATAATGGATCCAATGTCACTGTAACCTGTCAGATAGTTTGAAAGTCCAGGGGATTTGCTTATAGTGAGCTTTGTTGACAACGAAGGACGTCGCATATCACAGTCTATAAGCAGAACCCTTTTGTCAAGCTGAGCCAAGGAGTAAGCAAGGTTTATAGAAGACAAGCTCTTTCCCTCGCCCGCAAGAGCAGACGAAACACCAATAACAGGGCACACAACCTCATCAACAAAAGAGAACTGTAACTTTGTACGCAATAACTTATAAGCCTCACTTGCTACAAAGCTTATATTCTTGCCGATGACAGCTTGCCTTTTGGAAGTGTTAGTCTTATTTTTGCCTGATTTCGCATTACCATAACCGTAGTATTCACCGCCGGAATGGGTAGCATTTATCATATCAGGAACCTGTGCAAGTATCGGATAATCGCAACATCTGCTGATATCCTCATCATCACGGATTGTTACATCAAATATAACCTTGAGAACAATCACCGCAAGCGAAACGAGCATACCAAGCGCAAATCCGATTACGGCATTCTTCGGGTAACTCGGAGAACACGGTGTAACTGCCTTGACAGCATAGTCAACTATATTCGCTGAGGTTCCTTCTACAATGCTGGAAATTCGCTTAGGAAGGATATACGCAATTGCGTTAGCCAGCTCTTCGGCTTCCTGAGGGTCTGTACTTGTTACTGTAACTTTGAATATCTCTGTAGAATTCACCGAGTCTGCTGAAATCATCGATCTGAGTTCTTTTTCACTCAGATTTATAGATGTGTAGTCCAAAACATCGTTCAGACAAGCTCGGGATGTCAGGATAACAATATAAGTATCAACAAGACTCTTTGCCGCGCTGATATCACCCTGTGAAATACTGAAGGATGCATCACCAACAGAAAGTGAATTGTTGTTTACATAAAACATCGCTGAGGACTCGTACTTTGGTGTTACAAGGAAAAAGGTTGAAACAACGGTAATTGCTGCGCAAAGCACAGAAACTATACCGATAAGCCAGATTCTTTTTCTTATAGCCTTCCAGATTCGTCCGATATCAACTTCTACATTATCTGAAACAATACTGTTATTACCATTCATTTTATCTCGCATAAAACCTCCTTATTCGTACTCCAAAAAACATATACGCATAAAGGTACACTGATTACATTATAACTAATATTAATTTATCACAATCGAAAGATTTAGTCAATATTACAATTTGATTTTCTAAGTAAAAAATATATAAATCATTCTATAAATCCAAGTGGTTCTTGCATACAAAGAAACCACTTGATGTTGCCACACGTTGTTCTGATTAATTTCTTTATCTGATTACGCTGACATTATCTTCTGACGGGTATATATAGCTTCACTATTTCGATTATATACTTAGGATTAAGCGAAGATACCATCAGAGAGTTGGCTTTTCTGATAGGTCTGATAACATATCCGGTAATCACGTTCGCGATAATCTGTGTTATCACCGAAGCAATAGCTGCTCCCACAACATCGAAAACCGGTATAAGCGCAATATTGAGCAATATATTACTAACCGCTCCCACAAGATTGATAATCCACAGATAGTGTTGTTTTTCTTCCGCCAGTATCCATACATTTCTGACCATTCCGAGATTAGAAAACAAAGTAAACCACGCCATTATCCTCAGCGGAGCGATAGCAGCTTCGTAAGCCGAGCCGTAGAATAATCGGATAATCAAAGGCGAAAACAGTGATAGTCCCACGCCCTGCATAAAAGACAGGAAAATAATGATAGCGTATAAACGTATAACATTCTTTTTAAACGCACTCTCATCTCCCTGATGCTTTTTCTCAAGTATTGTCGGTCTGGCTGAATCGACAATTGCCGCGAACAGGAAGCCTGTCATACCTGCACACGCAACCGCTACTGTGTAGTAGCCAACAGCCGCATCGTCTATCAAAAACTTCAGGAATATACTTCCGATATGACCAAATACAGTAACCATCATACTGGAAACAATATAATACTTACTGAAATTGAGCATACTCTTTGCCTGCTTCACAGAAAACTTGAGTCGCTGTGGAGAAAGCTTGCGGTAAAATATCAACAAAGCAACGGCAATTAACATAAAATCCACTGCTTGTGAAATCGCAAACCAATATATGCTTTTCTGAGTAACCAGAAGTATAATTCTATACGCCGAAACAATAGCGTAAGCACATAAAGAAATTACAGATGTATACTTTGAAAGGAGCTTTGCCTGATACCAGTACTGTGACATTTCAAGCGCCTGAAAAATCAGGTTCAGACTATACAGAGAGCAAACAATTATAGTTTCTGTTTCTCCCCTGTTAGCAATCATAACAAATGAAATGATTCCCACTATACATAAAAAAGCAGAAGCCAGATTGAGCACTAATGCCGTTCCCAGAACCTCTCCCTCTTTATCGGGCTTTTTTACAAACTCCTGTACCAAAGTGTTTCTCAATCCCAACTGCATAATCGGAACCACAAACGCAACAATCGCCGCCGCATAGTTTATAACTCCGTAGTTAGAAGGTCCCAGGTATCGTGCGGTAAGCATACTTACAACTACTGAAAACAGTGCCTGAATAACCCTGCATACTATAATCCATGAAGCGTTAGCCACCACTTTGTTTGTTTTCATACACTTTCCCCTTTCTTTGTCGGGATCCGAAAATTTTCCCCTTCCCAAGAGAAAAACTCCTGAGAAGGGGTGAATTTTAACTAAATAACATAAATCAAATAGCAGTTACAGGAGTACCGTCTGCATTCACAGCGTATCCGTTCACAGCATCAAAGATAAATGTTGTGTTCTTTGTGAGTAAGCCGTTTGAGTTAACAACTGTTACTCTGTACTCACCTGTTCTCATAATGCCTGTATTTGTTGAGAAGTAGTAATACTTACCATCAACGCACTGGAAGCCCTTCTGCATTGTATTGTTAACGTAGTAATACTTATTACCATCAACCTCTACAATACCATCTAATGGCTTCTCAGCTGCTGCACCTGTTTCAGCGTCGAAGTGGAATGTTGTATTCTTTGTGAGTAAGCCGTTTGAATTTGCAACAATTACTCTGTACTCACCTGTTCTCATAATACCTGTATTTGTTGAGAAGTAGTAGTAGCTGCCATCGATGAGCTGTAAGCCCTTCTGCATTACGTTATTGATGTAATAGTATTTATTGCCATCAATATCTACAATACCGTTGTATGGCTTTTCAACTGCTGCGCCTGTTTCAGCGTCAAAGTTGAATGTTGTGTTCTTTGTGAGTAAGCCGTTTGAGTTAACAACTGTTACTCTGTACTCGCCTGTTCTCATAACACCTGTGTTTGTTGAGAAGTAGTAGTAGTCGCCGTCGATGATATGTAAGCCCTTCTGCATTACACTGTCAATGTAGTAGTACTTGTTGCCGTTTACTTCAACAATACCGTTGAGTGGTTTCTCAGCTGCTGCACCTGTTTCAGCGTCAAAGTTGAATGTTGTATTCTCTGTGAGCAAGCCGTTTGAATTTGCAACGATTACTCTGTACTCACCTGTTCTCATAATACCGTTACTTGATGAGAAGTAGTAGTAGTTACCATCAATGATATGTAAGCCTGTCTGTACCACGCTGTTAACAACATAACGTGTGCCATCGAAGCCCTTGATAAAGCCTGTATAATCCTTAGCTTCACCGATATAAACACCCTTGCTGTCAAACTGGTGAACAGCGAAAGGCATATTGTAAGAGTTACGGAGAACCTGATAGCCTGTCATAGCAGCGCCATTTGGAGCGAAGCAGTACTTGTTACCATCGATTGTTACCCATGTACCCCATTTTGTACCTGTGTAGAATGAAGGACCGTAGTAGCATCTGTAGCTATCGCCAAACTTACGCCATACAACGTGAAGAACACGACCAGTCTCGTCAAACTCGTATGGGAAATCAGCAAAGTAGTACTTTGAACCAGTTGCTGCTTCAAATGTACCGTTACGGAAGTAATACCACTCGTTATCAATCATATACCAACCAGCTTTAGCTTCACCAGTAATAGCATAGCGATAAACCTTTGCATCTTCATCGAAGAAGTGACCTGTGATTTCGCCCTCACATGTACCATCCTGAGCAAAGTTGTAGTATACGTTATCAATACCGTGAGCACCAACGAGCTTGATACCATCACGATAATAGAAATCGCCAATCCAGCCGTTTACAACAACGCCGTCAGCATATAATACGCCGTCTTTCTCACCGTTATAGAGCTCACCGCAAGCACACTTGAGAACGCCGTCGATAATCTCGTAGTTGTGACCTGTTGCCTCAACAGTTTCGCCCCACTCGATTACAGAACCGCAACCATCGTGAGTGTCACACTCGTGGCTGTATCTCTTAACAGTGTCACAAGAACAACCTGTACAGAAGATTCTTCCTGTATAACCAGCCTGTGTGCAAGTTGGAGCCTTATCAGTTGCTTCGCCTGGAGTATGGATATGGAAGCTTGCCTTATCCTGATAGAAGTTTGCGTCACCGTCATTCTTTGAGTTACGGTAACGGTTTAACTCTGTTGTAATATCATATTTTTCTGAAGAGAATGTATCAGTGTCACCATCTGTATAAGTAACGATACCTTCACTTGCATCCATGAAAATATGGATAATGCTTACACCGTCAGAAAGCCACATAGCGTATGGTGTAAGTGCATAGTACTTATCCTGTAATGCAGGATCATCCTTAACGTAACCGAGTGCGATATACTCTTCATTCAAGTATGTAGAAGTCATCCATACACGAACAGGTAACTTCGCGATTACATTTGTATCATCAACGTCAGCTGCTGTTCTCTCGAAAGTAATGAATGCTTCGTTATTTGCGTTAACTGTATAAGAAGCATCAAAGCCGTAAGCTACTTCCATGCCCTCGAGTTCCCAATCGTTACAACCGTCTAAACGAACCTTAGTTGTAATCTTGTCGATGTTTGCAATATCGTCTGCAACAAGGTTGAGATATACGATAGAACCTGCTGGAGGTAATACGTAATCTTCTGCGAGTTCAAAGCGAACATCGCTCTTACCTGAGCCAACAACAAGCTTGCGTGTTACAGAACCTGTGTTGCCCTGTGCATCGCAGATTTCAAAACGGATTGTGTGTACACCGTCAGAAAGTGATAAATCAACAACAGAAATCTTGCCGCCAGCGTTGATTGAAACGCCATCTGTTACCTCTTTACCGTCAACAGTAACCTTTACAGAAGAATTGTCAAGACCTGTAGCGTTGCTCTTAGCTGTGTTTTCAACTGCCTGAGCAAATAATGTTACAGTGTTGCTTGTAACTTCATAGCCGTCTGTTAATGCTACATCTACGTCGCCGTTAGAAATAGTAACATCTGTGAAGTATGGGTTTTCACGATCGATAGTTGCGTCAGAGTAGTCAACTGTTATGTCATCCATGTAGAATGTATAGTCTGACATAGGGTTGTAGTAAGAAGCAGAAGCGTCGTTTGCAATAAACTGAACGTACTCAATTGTCTGGAGGTTATTCGCAACTGCATCTACGCTTACATAGTACCAGCCTTCATCACTGAAGCCCTGTTTGTTACTAAAGATAGTAGAGAACTGTGTTGTGATGCTAGCAATATTACCATCCTTCTTATATCCGCACCAACGGAAAGACATTGAGTTCTGGAAATTATCAACAGCAGGAACGTACAACCACATACCAACAGTAGTTGCTTCAGAAGCATCAATAGGCTCTGGGAACCATATGTTCATCTGCTTAGAACCCATAGATGTAACGCTTGTCCAGTCAACGTTAACTGCAAGTGCATTATCGCCGTTACGAACCATACCTGTAGATTTGTCTACAAGGTACATGTCTTTGCCCATCTGAACACCGATTGTAGTTGGATATGACTTTTTACCTGTCCAACGGAAACCATATACCTGATCGATACGGATATCGCCCATATGCCAACCATAGTAATATTCCTTAGTTGTGTCAGAATCAGCGTCGCCGCCTAATAAAGAATCATCAATAACTAATTCGTAGTTATTTTCAAAGTCAATCAGAACTTCTGAAGCTTTACCAAACTTAACAGGAACGGAGATTGCGTTTTCTGTGTCACCACATACAACTGCAGTAAGTGTACCGCCTGTGACAGAAGTGTCTGTTGTTGTAGTAAAGATATTACCATCTATACTACCCATAGCAGAGTCAGAAAGTGTAAATACGATATCGCCATCCTTGGTTGTAACTGTATTCAAACCTTCATTTGTAGTGATGTTTAAAGAAAGCTCTGCAGCTTCACCGTAAGGAAGTACAAGAGAAGCCTGCTTGAAAGCGATCTCAGGAACTACGATATTGATACTAGCCTCGCCTGTAACTTCGCCGTTGTAAATAAGCTGTGCTGTTACTTCTCCTGTCTTGCCGTTTGAAACGAAAAGACCGTTGTTATCAATTGTACCCATAGTATCGTCAGCAAGCTGCCATACAGCGTCTGCAGGGATATCTGCAGGTGTACCAACAAGGTCAGTACCGATAGCATTGAACTGTACTGAAGTACCAGGAGTATAATACTGATCATCAGTAGTAATCTGCGCACGAACGAATTCGCCTGTTGCAGGAGCTGATGAAATTACGAGAATACCATGAGTTGTTGCACGAGCAGCACCATCAGAAGGAATGCAGTGCATTTCCATCTCTTCACCAGGACGCTGTGAGAGGAACTGTGATGATCCACCACCGTCACCGTTGATTGCCTGTACACAACCAAGAGAAAGCATAAACTCAGCCATCTCATAGCTGTTGAAACCTGCAGAGTATGGAGACTGACGACCATCGTTCATAACCATAACGATAGTACCATCTTCCTTGATACCAACGAAAGAACGGGAAGCCGCATCAGTTGTGTGGTTCTTAGCGTTCTGGTTTACACCATCTTTTACGAGGAAACCGAAGTTAGCAGGAATTACCTGCTCTTCCCAACCAGTGATTGCAGCTGATGTAGAACGGATTTCTGTCTTTGGAATATCAGCTGGACGAGCTTCGCCGTCTTTCTCGTCAAAGTTGATAACAAGACATGTCTGAGCACCTGAAGTCTTACCGTTACTGTTCTCGTAGTAAACGCCGTCCATTACGAGGTAACCCAGAGGTTCGCCTACGAGTTCAGGATGCTGAGAATAATAGTCAGAGTTGTACCAGCTAAGGCTAAGGTTCATAGCGGCAACTACATTGCCATAGCCATTTGCTTCTGCATAAGCAACCTGCTCGGACATAACCTCAACTTTGTAATCCTTTGCATCTAATGCTTCAGCCATACCGTTGTAACTAGGCATTACCTTAGCATAAGGATTGTAAGGGTCAACCTCTACAACGTGGGCTACCTGACGATGTGAGCCAGCAGCATTGTTAAGCACGATCTCAGACTCCACAATACCAGGAGCCAGCTCGTAGTCGGTTTTGGTGATAACCTTGTAGTAGTCATCATGCGGTACATAATCTACCGATGCTGCCACAGCACTCATCGGGATCATGCTGAATAGCATAACTACAGCAATAGCCATCGCCAAACACTTTTTGAGATTTTGTGTTTTCATTGTTCATTTCTCCTTTATAATTATTTTTTATATAATATAGCTTCGCTATTTATTTTAAATCTTATTTGTTCAGATTCTTTTTTGCAAAGCAAACATCATATACGATAAGCAATAAACTTGTGGTGCGTTTTCTGTTTTTCGAGTGGAGGGTCCTGAGTATAGTCGCCGTACAGACTGCGAAGATACTCGTCGTATCCGATTGGAGCGCTGAATTTTTCGCCCTCAAACATAACCTCAATCGTTTCTGAAAACGCTTTTGCTGGAATTATCTCTTTCAAACCGTAAACAGGCCACGCGATACATCCTACTTTGTCTGATTTCTCACGAGTGCTTGTAGCACATTTTTGCATTCTGTCTACAAAGAAAGAAGATTTCAACATTTTGCAGAAAGCAGCGGTCACCGTCTTGACAAAACTTCTGAAAGGGTTTTCGGCTGATACATCATAGTTTTTGGAAAGCCTCAACAAGGTCATGGTGGTCATCTGCCTTCTGGCTTGTTTTTCGGGATTTTTTTCCCACACATCAAGCGGAAAAATATCTATATCGACACCCAGCTCGACTCCATTGTTGTTGTTAATCTCCTCTTTGCGGGTTGTCATATCACAAAGCTTTGCAAATGGAAACGCATATTCTTTTGAACGCTCGTATGATAACAACTGATAATTACCATTATCTTTATAGTGCTCAACAAGATAGTCGTAATCTTTTCTCGGCAAAAATATATCGATATCATCATCCCAAGGGATGAAACCCTTATACTTAACCGCACCAAGCAACGTTCCGTTTGACAAAAAGTACTCAAGCTTGTTCTGTTCACAAAAATCACGGATATTTATAAGTAACTCAAGCTCAATTTGTCTCAAGCTTTCAAGTGATAACTCTTTATGTTGATTCATAAAATCTCAACTCTCCTTACGGACTTACTGCCAACAGAAAAGGTACGGGAACTGTCCTTGGCCATTTCCTGTTACACTGCCATAGCAAAGGTACAAGTACAGTGCTGCCAAAAATATCTTGATGAAAAAATTGACTCTTGTGTTCCTTTGCTTGAATATATAGCCAATATATACAACCTCATATACATAGAAATACAAACCGATGCGGTCAACAAATCTGAACACATAGCCAAGACTGGTCAACGCTACACCTATGAAATACGCACATATAACAAAACGCATATTAGTGTTTATATTATCAATATTTTTAGTTTTTGATTTATCGAGAAGTAAGATAGTCATTACAAGGATTATCAATTTCAAAATAATCAACAATCCTACCTCTGCACTTTGTTTGTCGAAATAGTTGGAATAATACAGCAGATTTCTGTAGACAAATACAAATGCTAACGGCATCAATGCACTGGCAAAAATCAAAAACCACTTATGCCTTTTTGACAGCTGTTTCCAGTTGAAAATATTAAAGTAGACATAAAGTACACCCAGCAGTGCTGATGTGTGGAAACAACTGGCTATAAGAACATT
Source organism: Ruminococcus sp. (assembly GCA_045533085.1). Lineage (GTDB taxonomy): Bacteria > Bacillota > Clostridia > Oscillospirales > Acutalibacteraceae > Ruminococcoides. Next base: position 6,656 of record JAZSHE010000204.1, on the reverse strand, counting down.
AATCAAAAACCTGATGTTCTTTCCTTGCAGCAAATATCTCGTCGCATAAAAAACAATGGCAATCGCAATATACTGTCTTGTCAGATTCATCGATGTAAAATAAAACATCGTAAAATAAACAAAAACAGACCAGCCAAATGAAATACACTCTTTAAAGTCCCATAGTCTGAGCACTATGAGTGTATTGATGATAACCGCAAAAACCACAAGATACATCTGAGGCTCTTTAATAACAAAAGACATTGCATAGCAAATGTATCTGAATGACCACTCCATTCCATACGCCAAATCAAGTCGTCCGTTTGATATATTCTCAATCGCCTCAACGTATCCCGCAGTATCCAAGCCGACAGATTCATTTCTCAGACCTGCAACCAAAGATAATACAGCAATAACGATAAATATATAATTTTTGTTTTTGGTCGTCTGGGCAATTTTTGCAAACAGCAAAGAAACCAGAAGTGCACCAATATAAACAATATAAGTCTGCATCATTACTTCACTTTATAAAAATTTATTAATATACCAGTACAAACGAGGACTCAGATTATAAAGTCCTGCTTTCAGCTTTGTCTTTCTTCTGTACGCATTAGCCAAAATAAAATCTTTGTGCAAATACTGTGAACCATACTGATATAATCTGCCATCCTGGAAAAGAGATAAATATTTGTTGACTAACGAATCCTTGAGATACAGCCTGAGTTCGCCGTCTGTAAGCTCATCGTAAACTGAAGCCAGACCTTGACAAACGTTGTATAAATCCTCGGCGTTTTTACGCTTATCCGGATTTGTCATAATCGAGTTCTCTCGGATTACGTAGTGGTAGTACTTCTCGCCCGTGCTGATCACCGAAGCCGCTGACAGAAAGGTTCTCGGAATAAACTCCTCGTCCTCGTGATACACGCCATTTTTGAAAGCAAGATTATTGCTGACCAGAAATTCACGTCTGTAAAGGTGAAGCCATACCACCATCGGGAGATTGCCGTTTATAACCGATTCTTTCAAGAAACTTTCTCCATCGTAAACCTGATTGTTTTCGATTCCACGATGAATCAGGCTGATGTTTTCTCCCTCAGCAATTCCATCGGTCGCAATTATATCGAAGCCCTTTTCAGTAAAAGGCAACATCCTTTCGCAGGCATCAGCGTCAATATAATCATCCGAATCAACAAACATTATATAGTCGCCTTTTGCTATCTTCAGCGCTGCGTTACGTGCATCCGACGGTCCACTGTTACTTTTATGTATAACAAATATGTTTTCGTACTGCTCAGCATATCTGTCACAAATAGCAGGGCAACTGTCAGGACTACCATCATCCACAAGTATTATTTCTATATTTTTTTCCGTTTGGTTTACGAGCGAATCAACGCAACCATCTAAATACTTTTCCGCTTTGTATACCGGAACTACAATAGAAAATAATGGTGTGCTCATTTCATTACCCTCTGCATTTCTTCGTTTATTTTTTCGAAGCCTCAGCTTCCCATTGTTCAAACGCGTCAACAGAATCAAAACTCTCCGCAAAAGCTTCCTGCTGTGGTCCACTCAACGCTTCAAACTCTTCGATTGTATACTTTTCAGGTTTTTTGCCGCCGTTTTCCCACGGAATCTCAACTTCCTGTGTAGCGCTGTAACCTGATTTTTTCTCCCATTCTTCAAACGCCTGTACTGATTCAAAGCTCTCTACAAACGCTTCCTGAAGCACAGGACTCAATGCCTCGAATTCCTCGTAAGAGTATTTTTCCGGCTGTTTGCCGCCATTTTCCCATGGAAGCGGCTCTTGCTCGTCCATAGTTGCCACGCTGTCAGCTGTTGCACCATCACTGTCGTTCTTACAGGATGACAACACCATAACGGTAAACATCAGAACAAGGATGCATATAAGCATCACAAGACAACGTTTCATACATACCTCCCATAGCGAATCAATCAGATTCCATTGTATATTACATTAACATTTACTTTTAATATGACGTTCAAACTCATCATACGACAGAAGTTTTTTGTATCCAACTGAACCATAATACATCCACCTGAGTCTGTCAACGAGTTTTATGTCGCCTCTTTTATATGTTCTGAGCAATATGTACAGCATCCAGAAATACTTCATTTTAGGGCGTATAGCCTGATAAAAAGCGCCTTTGCCGTAATAATACTTTTCGTTGTATCCGGTAAACCAGGACGACGTGTCAAAACAAACTTTTCCTATAGTTTCCTTTGATACATAAAACTTAAGTCCCGCTTTACGCAAATCTGTGAGGAATATGCTGTCCTCTCCTGACGGAAAAATCGCCCCGCCTCCAAAAAGAGTAGTAAACCATACATTTGCTTTTTTTACGCTACCAAGTCTGAACGCAACTCTTACACCACCAAAAGGTAAGCCTTTGTATGCAGGCCATCTACTGGTTTTTGAATATTGCTCCAAGGTTCTATCCTCAGAATCAGAGGACAGATGAAAAATCATTACATCAGCATCAGGGTGACGTTCGAACTCAGAAAGAACACGCTCTTTCATATCATCGTCATACACCACATCGTCATCAGCCAAGATACAATACTCAGCAGATGCATAAGCAAGCGCAAGATTACGATTTATACCAACGCCTCTGGTGGATGTTGTAATCATCTTAGCCTTATATCCGTCAAACTCACACTCATCATATCTGTCGAAGTCAGCTTGATTCGCAAACACTACGTCACAGTTGATGTTCATTTCCTTGATTTTAGAAAAATCTTTCTGATGCATTGTGACGCATAAAATTTCCAGATTAGGCATCAATTTCCCCCGATAATTTATATATCAGATCAACAATCTTCTGATATGTGTGTTTTCTGTCAAAACGTTCTTCGCCCAATTTACGCGAATTACGTCCCATCTGAGCCCTCAGACTTTCGGATGATATCAATTTTTCCAGCGCCTGAGCGATTTCGTAAGGATTTTCACACTCACAATTTATGCCAGCGTTGTATTCATCGAGCAAATCACGATATTCCTGACACTCCTGAGTATTGATAACAGGAATTCCAGCCATCGCATAGTCCCCGACCTTATTGATAACACTTCCGGCAGAGCCTTTGCGAATCGGATTAACCGCTATATCACACTCGCTAAGTTGGGCACACATCTCGTCATAAGGCAAACGACCGGTGAAAACTGCATCTATGTTCAGTTCTTTTGCTAAAGCCTCCAGTTTCTCCTGGTTAGCACCGTCGCCCATCACGATAAGCTCGATTCCTTTGGCGCCCTTATCGTTGAGAATCTTTATTCCTCGCATAAGGTTGGGAACATCATAACTTGCTGCCAGAGAACCACAATAAGCTACAAAAATTTTGTCGTCTTTCTTTTTATATACAGGTGTTCCCAAAGCACCAATATCATACGTTTCTGACTTTGTACCGAGATACACCGTAAGACCTTGTCTGCACTTTTTGTTAACAGCCAGCGCCCGCTTTACGTACTCGTCGGATACCGCAACAACTTCGTCTGCTCTGCTGTATACCCCGTTCACCAACCAGTCAAATGGAGCAAAAATAATATCGCTTAAAACTGGGATGTTAAACACCATCTTGAATGCCAAAGGCCAAAGGTCCTGAACATCAATAACGAACTTGATATCATTTTTCTCACAATACTTAGCAGCACAAAATGGTCCCGTAAGTGAAGGCACAGCACAGTATATAATATCGGGTTTCTTTCGCGATTTAAGATACTTTTTTACCGACTGACCCCATACATAATGGCTGAAAAATCGTTGTACCGAAACATTCTTTTTGTATCCCGTTTCTTCCAGAAAAGTCACCTTGAACGGCCACGGAATCTCGCTGATGTTTCTGCGTTCTTTTTTTATATGACTGAAACTGCTGGTGATTAACTCAACGTGATGATATTTCGCCAACTCATTACACAGATATACAAAACGACCATTGTCGTTTTCTGATAAATCCCTACAAAAATTAGCAATTACTACAATATCCTTCATAACATCCTCTTGCTACCTTTTCAGCCCTACAAATTAACTTAAGTTCCTTTAACGCGTTGTGCTCAGCCTCTTTTTATCATTATTTCACTGTGCTTCATCATAACCACTGAGTCATCGTAATTGCTGAACTTTGCCTCGTTAGCTAAGCCACAGAGGTTTTTCACAATCAGCTCCATGTGATTACAACCACATTCATAAGCGTGCGGATAACCGCCTCCAAAACGTGGATTAACTTCTGAAATATAATAACAACCATTCACGTCAAATATATCAATATCAATCTGACCGCGCCATCCGGATTCTGTGCAAAAACGTTTTATCAATTCAAAAAGCTTTTCGTCTTTGAACGAAACAGCTTTGTCCGTTTCTCCGGCACGCATCAGCAATTTCTTTTTGGTGAAGATTGATACAACTTCACCGCTGACCATATCTATATACACATCAGCGCCGATTTCCTGTCCGTCCAGAAACTCCTGAATCATCAGATTATCATTTTGTTCAAACAGTAATTCTATGGTCTTTTTATCATAAACTTTGGATATAGCTATACTCGCGCTGCCACAAACAGGTTTTACAAAAACAGGATATGTGATTTTCTGTTCCTCAACATCCTTGTAAAACAGTTGTCTGTCTGTATAGCTCTTTGCTGTATTATATCCGTGTTCAATGAGCCAATCGTGCATCAACATTTTGTTTAATGCTCTTTCACAAAGCTCGTATCCAGAGCCGATAACTGTAACTCCAAGAGCTTTGAAATCTTCAGCGTGTTTAGCAAGCAAAGATAATTCAGGGTCAATCAAAGACAATACTCCCGTTATTTTCTCCTTTTTACAAATATCAAAAATAACGTCTATGTAACCCGGCTCTGTCATACGAGGGACCTTGTAAAACTTATCAGCTTCGTAAATAGCAGGAGCCCACTCACTCATATCTGTTGCAACAACTCTGCCTTTTCCTTTTAATTCTCTTTTAAAATACTGAACAATTTTGTTGCGAGTTCCTGCGCTGAGAATCAATATATTAATGTCATTCATAACAATAGTCTATCCTATCTAAACATACTTGAAAAAATAGCGTATCTTTTCCTGTCAATCAAACAACCCCTGCGATTGAGCTCCTGTACGAAAACGCCTTCACAACTAAAACCGACTTTTTCATAAAGCATACATGCCGCAGTGTTGTCGCCGTCAACGTTCAGATAAACTTTATTAAGTCCAAGCTCACCAAATGCGTACTGCAACAACAACTTTGTCGCTCTTTGGGCTATTCCTTTTCTTTTGAATCCGGTATCACCGATTGTTATGTAAAACTCCGCCTTTTGATTGATTTTATCAATCATCAGCAGTCCTATCAATCCCACCGGAATTCCATCAAATTCGATAACACAATCTTTTCGTGTTTTATTATCCTTATTCTTAAACCAGTTGAGCGTCTTATCATACACCAGCGGTATATCGTAATGCAGATATGCGTTGTTTTGCGGGTTGTTTATCCACTTAATTTTGTTTTCTATATCCTGTTCGCAAAAATCACGCACACAAACCAATCCGTCTGTTAAATTCATATACGTTCCTCTCCTGATACTGCGCCCATACGTTCTTTGCGCTGGTCGATGAATTTTCCGCCGACAAACTCTCTGCCGACCTGAATGTCGGAACGCTTCAGAACTTTACCGAAAGTAAGACACAAAATCTTAAAATCCTTCGCAAATGTTATATCTGAAATATATTCCACATCAAACGCTAATTTTTTATCCCACGAAATCGCATTCCTTCCGTTAACCTGCGCAAGACCCGTAAGCCCCGGACGAACATCGTGGCGGTGTCGTTCCACCTCAGTATAGTACGGTAAATACTCCACGAGCAGAGGTCTTGGTCCGACAATCGACAAATCGCCTTTTACAATATTGAAAAGTTCAGGAAGCTCATCCAGCGAAGTTGAGCGCAAAAACCTTCCGTACTTGTTAAGTCTTACATCATCAGGAAGTAGATTTCCATTTTTATCTTTTGCGTTGCTCATTGTTCGAAACTTTATGAGATTGAAAATCTTTTCCTGTCCGTTTTTGTCTTTCTTGCCCGGTCTTTTCTGAACAAAGAAAGGGTTTCCCTTCATTGCTATCGCTGTGACGACAATCAAAACCAGAAGAAACGGAGAAAGCAAAATCGAAGCAACGACCGACAACACAAAATCAAGTGGTCTTTTAAAATACTTAGCGTACATTATGTAAACCCCGCAAAAAAATTACTCAAAACAACTTTTTATGATTTCTATAATCTTATCCTGTTGATGCTCAGTCATCTTGATATCGCTCGGCAAACAGAGTCCTCTCTCAAAAATATCAGCACCGACATTTGCGCCCTCTTTTGATACAAAGTTAAAATCTTTGTAGATAGGTTGCATTGTTTCTTCATCATACGGGTTCATAAACAACCTCTCAACTAACTATATCAATGCATCCAAAGGTACACTTATCATCATAATTCATCACATTATATTATACTTCGAACCTCATTATTTTTCAATAGTTTTATCGATAATGTTAAAAATTGTAATAATATTAACGGCATTTATCGCTAAAAAAACAGAAACTCCCAAAAAAACATTAACTAAAGATAGAAAATACAGATAGATACAAGGAAATTTATGCAAGAGTGAAGCAAACTATTGCATAAT
>JAZSHE010000084.1:0-2510 GCA_045533085.1 Ruminococcus sp. | reverse complement strand
TTGTAAGCGTATTCGTCTGCATTACTTACAATCAAAGTGTCACAGCTCAACAGTTCACCATTTGCCACGATGTCAGTAGTGACTATATTATCAGCACACCTCATAGTTTCAGGAATGTAATTCGCATCAGCAAGTGGTGGTAAAATTAAAGTTGTGAAGTCTCTTGAATTAAGATAAATAATATACCCAAAGTCAGTAAGGTAGTATCTCACACTTACATCGTCACTGAACTCAACCATAAAATCATCAGTAGGGGTTATTAACTCTTCTACATTATCGTTAAGCTCAACACTTCTTTGAGTATCATACAACAAAACGTCCGATATTGCAAACGCTTTTGTCAGAATGTAAAGAGATTTAACAGAGGAGTTGTTATCAGCCACACTTGATACGAAATCGACTGTGTTAGTTTTACTCTCGATTTTATCCACAACATCGTACGCAAAATAAGCATCACAATCAAGGCTTAACACTGCACAGACGTCTTTGTCAGTGTACATTACCGCTGTGCCATCGCAAGCATCAAATACATCGAGCCTTGACACTTTTGTGCTTACAACAGCACTTGTCACGCTACCTGTAACAAGTAAAGCAACCAATGACAGTACACATAGTCTGAAAGCTGTTTTTCTGTTCTTGCATACACACACCAAAATCACCAACACTATGTACATAAACAGCCACAGATACACATAATCGCTTCTGACAGGAACATACGCAAACGGGAGCTGAGCAAAAACTTTGACTATCCACAACGAAACTATAGCAAACAGCTCGGCACCAAAAACAAGTATTGCGGATACAACCGGAACAAACCAAACCAGCGAAAACACAAATGTAATAACAAGCAGGAAGTATATCGGCAAATAAAGCAAAAGACACGATATTATCGATACAGTAGACGTAGCACCAAAGAACGCAATAGACAAGGGTAGCGATACCATAAACGCGCTGAAATTCACAGCTATAACATCAATGAGCAATTTCATCAGTTTATTACGCTGTATTAATACAAATTTCTTAACACCGTGATATTTCTTGATTTCAACAAATTTAATTCTATTATAGAAATATGATTTGAAATATGGAGAAAAACAAATTATCGCAAAAGTTGACGCAAAAGAAAGTATCAACCCGACATCGCCAACAGAGAACGGATTAGAAATCGTCACAACAATCGCGGCAACACCAAGCGAATTTGGCGGGTACGGCTCTCTGGCAACTGTGATACCGAGGCAACAAATAAGTAACATCACTCCGCTTCTCAGAACAGATGGAGAAAATCCCGTCACAGCCATATAGAACACAATAAAAACAACAGTAACGCTGATGACAATGTATCTTTTCAACCACAAACGATTAGCAAGCAAAATAAATCCCGATGTCAGAATCGAAAAATGCATTCCCGAAACTACTATTATGTGGGTCACTCCGGCTCGCAGAAAATCATCTCTTACTTCTTCGCTCAGAGCGTATTTATCACCCAGAAGCAACGCACTGCAAAGTGAAAATGTATCATCGGACAAATGCTCTTTCAGTACATTCCTGATATATTGTCTGATCCTTATAGCGTAATATTTGAACCTATGTTTTTCGCCTATCTTTTCATATTCAACGCTTTCATAATCAAGATTCCCAACAAAGAAACACTTCTTTGATATATACTGGTTCACTTGAGTTTTATGCAAAGTGATTTTCATACGCACAACATCATACGGCTCCATCACAAGCTCATCATCGGAAATGACGATAAACTTGAGCGACTCTTTGTTTTCGTTGATGGTTTTTGTCCTGAACGTATATCTGTACGAATCGTAATATTCATCAGGCTCTTCAATAAGAGTTGCTGTAACCTCAGTTTCAGCTGAATCATATTTTGAAACAGTTCTGTCATACACAAAGTTTGTGTAACACACGTTTACAACACAAGCTACAAGTGCGACACACGCAACAGCAGGAAGATAGATAGTTTTGCGATACTTCTTATTAAGAATAAAGAAAACGAACACAATCAAAGCCAGGGCTCCGATTACAAAAGCACTGATACCACCAACATAAAAAACGACCGACAACACAAATAAGTACGATAAACCTATCAGTGCTATCAGTCGTGGCATAAAATTCAGTCCTTTTAGTTATTTAAAAAACAGCGGAAGTTTTTCGAGGAAGATAATATCATCTCTGTCTGCCGCATCACCCTCAGCAAGAACAGCGGCTTTTCCAACAACATTTGCCCCAGCTTTCTGTGCGAGCAACTCAAGTGCTGTCAGGCTCTCACCCGTAGAAATAACATCATCGAGAATGAGAACACGCTTACCTCTGAGCTTTTCCACATCTTCCTGACCGAGATAAAGCTTCTGGTCATAATCAGTAGTAATAGAGTTCACGCTCACACTTATCGGTTCACTCATATAAACCTTAGTGCCTTTGCGAGCTACAACGTAACGTCTGCAACTGATGCGTGCAAACTCATAACAAAGCGGAATAGACTTTGCTTCTGCAGTAAGAAC
>JAZSHE010000122.1:0-11635 GCA_045533085.1 Ruminococcus sp. | reverse complement strand
TTATGTCACTTTGTGGACTGATTATATGATGAGCACCGGAAATTTTGAGTTTAGGATTTTTGATGTCTGTAATTATCAGTTTCATAGTTACCTCTTAACAATTTTTTACAATGTTATTGTATCACCGCAAGAGTATAATATTGTTAAGTGTGTGTAAATTTATTGAATAAAACCATTGTGTGATTTAAATGATACAGGTATTTGTTGCATATTATCATATATTTTAAAAATTACTGTTGTATTATTTGCGATAAACGGATATAATGAAGAAAATGAATTTTTCGGAGGTTAAGTTTATGAAGAAGATTTTTGCATTATTATTGGCTGTTCTGATGATTATGTCACTTGCTGCTTGTGGCGAGGAGCCTAGACCTACTTATGGTACTGTGGGTGAGCCGCTTGTTGTGACTTTTGAGGAGAACTTTGAGAAATCAGCTCAGGAGATTGCTGACCTTTTACTCAAAGACCCTAACCTTGGCTTTATGGGTATGAGTGTTCCGGTTGAGGCTGGCTTGCTCAACGGCTTTGGTAACGCTGAAATCAAGGGCTTCAAAGAGGGCGTTATGTTCGGCCCTACTATCGGCACAATTCCTTTCATCGGTTATGTTTTCACACTTGAAGAGGACACAGATGTTGATGAGTTTATGCAGACTCTGAAGGACAATGCTGACCTTCGTTGGAATATTTGTACCGAAGCGGACGAGCTCATCGTTGAAAAAGAGGGCGACAAGGTTATCGTTATTATGACTCCTGAAAAGTTTGAGTCAGAGGGCGAAGTTCCACAGGTGATGGAAGACTTTGTAGACGAATTTGAAGAATAATAATTATACTTTCAGCACGGTGAAAATCGTGCTGAAATTTTTATAGAAAGGGGGAGAATGTGTGAAGAGAGTTTTAGCTTTTATTGTTATGGCCGTGATGCTTGTGGTAAGCTGTGCTTTTGTGTGTTTTGATTTTGCTGAATTAGAATTAAGCGGTGATAAAAAGCAGACAGAGTTTTACCTTTATGACGGGTATATTGTTAAACGTGAGCATCAGCTCAACACTCAGATGGCTGACTATGCTGCACGTCTGTTTGCTACTGTTTATGAAGAACAGAATATTGACGGTGATGTGTACTTTGCACTCATCCCTGATAAGCACAGAATTGTAAACGATACTGCCGACTATGAGCGTTTCAAAAACTATATGGAGCAGTCGCTTGAGTTTGCACAAACGATTGAAATAGCTGATTTGCTCACGCTGTCCGACTATTATCGCAGTGACCCGCATTTTAAGCAGGAGTGCGTTGTCGATGTAGCGCTACGTCTTTGTGAAAATATGGGTAGCAGTATCGAAACTGAATTTGAGATAAAAAGTGTTGAAAAGCCGTTTTATGGCGTTTATATCGAGCAATCGGGATTGCAGGTCGAAAAAGATACGCTGAGATATCTTGTGAATGATAGCATTGAAGATGCAACTGTTGAAGGCGCTAACAAAATGTACGACCTTGATAAGTTTGAACTTGATGACCCGTACGATGTTTTTCTGTCGGGTAACAATCCGATTGTGAAGATTATGAACTACAGAGCTGGTAACGACAAACGTCTTGTGGTGTTCAGGGATTCGTTTGGCAGTTCTATCGCGCCGATTTTGTCTACTGCGTACAGTGAGGTTGTGCTTGTAGACCTCAGATATATCATGAGCGAGAGTCTTGCGCAGTATGTTGATTTTGAAAATGCTGACGTGCTGTTTTTGTACTCGACGCTGTTGCTGAACAATTCGATGTCGATGAAATAAGTTAGGCAATAACGACAAAGCCCCGATGTTTTATCGGGGTTTATTTTGTGTCGCTGACAGTTGAAAAATGTAAAGCAAAGGACTATAATATCCCTTGGGAATTTTAAGGCAGGGGATAAGATGAAATATAAAAAGGATGCCAGAAAGGCATTTGTTGCGACACTTCCTGTGCTTGCGGGATATCTGGCGCTTGGGTTTGGGTTCGGCGTTTTGCTGAGCACTAAGGGCTACGGCGGAACGTGGGCTTTTTTTATGAGTATAACTATGTATGGTGGCTCTAGCCAGTATGCAGCGGTGGAGTTTTTAGCTGACTCTATCAGCCTTGCATCAGCCGCTGTTGCAACGCTGATTATCAATGCGCGCCACTTGTTTTATGGCATTTCACTTGTTGATAAATACAAGGGTACTGGCTTTAAAAAGTTTTATATGATACATGCACTGACGGATGAAACATATTCGCTTGTGTGTAACGATGAGGCTGTAAAAGATGTCGAGCACAAGCATTTCTATTACTTTTTAGTGTCGTTGCTGGATCACTGTTACTGGATAACAGGTTGTACGCTGGGTGCGGTGTTCGGTTCGAATGTATCGTTCAACAGCGAGGGCATCGATTTTGTGCTGACAGCACTATTTCTTACTATTTTTGTTGAGCAGTGGCTCAGCTCAAAAGACCATATTTCGGCTATAATCGGTGTTGTAAGTGCAGTGCTGTGCACCGCTGTTTTCCACGAGAATATGCTCATCCCAACGATGATTATTATTCTTGTAGCACTCACTGTTTTGCGATATGTGAGGAGGGATAAGTACGATGAATGATGCTACCTTACATTCGATTTTACTGGTACTCGTTATGGCTGTTGTGACTTACCTTTTGCGAGTGTTTCCGTTTCTTATTTTTTCAGGTAAAAAACCTACACCGAAATTTGTTCTCTATCTTGGCAAGGTTTTGCCGTATGCGATTATCGGTATGCTGGTTATTTACTGTGTAAAGGACATCAGCTTTGATGTTGTGTCGAACTTTTTGCCGTATATCATAGCAGGTGCTGTGGTGGTGCTTTTGCACGTGTGGAAGCGTAATACGCTGTTGTCGATAGTAGCAGGAACACTCAGCTATATGGCGCTGGTGCAGTTTGTGTTTTAAACGCCAGAGTTGTAAGTGATTGATGCGTAGCCCCAAAAGGTAACGTTGAATCTGTGTTTTCGCTATTGATGAAAAATCGATGCGAGTGTGTGGAGCTTTTGATAAATATCAGAGTACAACGCGGTATGATAATACTGTCGTAGACATAATAATTAAAACAAATAAAGGCACTCTTCGTTTTTGAAGAGTGCCTTAACTTTTGTTGTGTAAACTTGCTTTTAGATTTTAACGATACCTAAAACGTCAAGGATTGATGAAACAAGGATGAGCACGATGCACACAGGTGCTACGTACTTGATCATAATAACAAACAACTTCTTACGCTTGAATGGTTTTCCGTCAACTTCGATTTCATCAACAAGTGTCTGTGGTTTGATAACAAATCCGATGAAAATACAAGTGAGGAAAGCAACAATCGGCATGAGAATTGAGTTAGAGAAGATGTCGAACATATCGAGGAATGTGTTGCCGTTGATGTTGATATGACTCCATACACCAAATCCGAGAGATGATGGAATGCCAAGTAAAATCGAGCCTACAGCAACAAAGATACATGTGAACTTTCTGCCCCAGCCGAATTTATCTCTGAAGATAGAAACAACTGTTTCCATAAGTGAGATTGATGATGTGAGTGCTGCAAAAAGTACAAGGATGAAGAATAACGCACCGATGACTGAACCCATAGCACCAGGAAGTGAGTTGAACACCTTTGGAAGAGTGATGAACATAAGTCCAGGACCTTTACCCAGAGCAGATTCGTCACCGCCTGAGAATGAGAATACAGCAGGAATTACCATCATGCCTGCCAGAAAAGCAATGCCTGTGTCAAAACACTCGATCTGTGCTACCGAAGAACCGATATTTACATCTTTTTTCATATAAGAGCCGTATGTGATCATAATACCCATTGCAAGACTCATTGAGTAGAACAGCTGGCCCATAGCAGCAAGAACTGTGGTTGCTGAGAATTTCGATAAGTCAGGGAGCAGGTAGTACTTTACACCCTCCATAGCACCCGGCATGAATATTGCGTATATAGCGATGCCGATTGTGAGGAAAATAAGAATAGGCATCATAAATTTTGATACCTTTTCAATGCCCTTTTCAACACCGAAAAGAACAACGAGTGCTGTCAGACCGATGAATAACAGGAACCATCCGAGTGGTTCAAACGGCTGAGCGATGAAGTTTGTGAAATAATCGTCGGCAGCTGAAGCGGATGCACCACCGCTTACGAAAACTGTCAGATACTTTGCAACCCAACCACCGATAACCGAGTAGTACGGAAGAATGATGATCGGAACGATTGAAGCGAGAATACCGATAAAGCCAAAACGTTTGTCGAGATCAGCGAATGCATCAATCGCACTTTTACCGGTTTTTCTGCCGATTGCGATTTCAGCTGTCATAAGCGCGAAGCCGAATGTAACCGCGAGAATAAGATAAACAAGCAGGAAGATACCTCCGCCGTATTTAGCCGCAAGATACGGGAAACGCCAGATGTTACCAAGTCCGACAGCAGAGCCAGCGGCCGCAAGTACAAATCCGATTTTACCCGAAAAGCTACTCCTTTTTTTAGTCATAGTGTACCCCTTTCGTGCACAGCAGTTTTATATGCGTGCAATATTTATTGTGAACACAGCAAGTATATCATATCCGAAGGCTTGATTTCAATACATTTTTACTATTTTACGTTACAAATTTAGTGTAATATCACGCTAAAATGTATTTATATACAAGATGTAACTGTGTGTTACTAAATTTTAACTTGTTTCTTCTATATCTTGTGTTATAATTACAACAGAGAATAATGTTGACTATATGTGGGGTGTATATATGAAATGTCCATATTGTGGCTATGAAGAAAGCAAAGTTATCGATTCCCGTCCTGCTGATGAGGGCGAGAGAATCCGTAGAAGAAGAGAATGCCTCAGCTGTGCTAAGCGCTTCACCACACACGAGGTTATCGAGACAGTTCCGATCATTGTTGTTAAGCGTGATAAGTCACGTGAAGTTTTTGATAGAAATAAGCTCAGAGACGGTTTGTTGCACGCTTGTGAAAAGCGCCCTGTTTCTATTGACCAGATTGAAAAGATGGTTGATACAATCGAGTCATCACTGCAGGCTAGTCTTGACCGAGAGGTAACATCAGGTAAAATCGGTGAGCTAGCGATGGATCTTCTGAAAAATGTTGACGAAGTAGCGTATGTTCGTTTTGCTTCTGTTTACAGACAGTTCAAGGATATTAACACTTTTATGGAAGAATTAAACAAATTATTAAACGAGAGATAATCATCCTCCTTCTTAAAGTATTTCATAGATGTTTGCTAAAAGGCGCCCGAAAAAGTCGGGTGCCTTTTGCTTTGTGTTCGAGTTTTATATTTGGGTTAATGCTGATTTTTATGAAACAAAAAGCCGACAGGAGAATTCCCATCGGCTTGAAGTTTGTGATTGAGTTTTATCAGAAATCTGAACAGCCACAACCGTGGTCGTGGTCACATTCCTGAATTTTGCCAACGATTGGCTCAGGGTCGATACCCTGACGTGTGTAGTAGTCAGCGAGAGCAGCTTTGATAGCCTGCTCAGCAAGTACAGAACAGTGAACTTTTACTGGTGGCAAACCATCCAGAGCTTCCATTACTGCTTTGTTAGTGAGCTGTAACGCTTCGTCAATGGTTTTGCCCTTGATGAGCTCTGTTGCCATAGAGCTTGTTGCGATAGCTGCACCGCAACCGAAAGTCTTGAACTTGCAATCAACGATAACGTTGCCCTCGACTTTGATGTACATTTTCATGATATCGCCGCATTTTGAGTTGCCGACCTCACCGACACCTGATGCGTCAGGAATTTCGCCGACGTTTCTTGGGTTAGCGAAGTGGTCCATTACCTTTTCTGTATATGCCATAGTTAGTTGTTCCTTTCCTCTTCTTTGATTTTTTCCCACAGTGGTGACATCATTCTCAGATAGTCAACAATCTTTGGTACTTGTTCTAAAATATAGTCAACATCTTCTTCGGTGTTATCGTCCGAGAAAGAAAGTCTCATACTGCCGTGAGCGATTTCGTGAGGGAGACCAATCGAAAGCAGAACATGGCTTGGGTCAAGATCGCCTGATGTACATGCTGAACCTGAACTAGCACAAATGCCAGCCATATCGAGTCTTAACAGTAAGCTTTCGCCCTCGATACCCTCAAAACACATATTGATGTTGCCCGGAAGTCGATGTTCTCTGTCGCCGTTTACTCGTGAACGCTCGATTTTCAAGAGTCCGTCCATGAGTCTGTCGCGCATTTTTGTGAGCTTAGCGTTGCGCTCTTCCATAGTGGAAAGAGCGATTTCGAGCGCCTTTGCGAGACCTACGATGCCTGCTACGTTTTCGGTACCTGCGCGTCTTGTTCTCTCCTGAGCACCGCCGTCGATGAGAATTTCAGGACGTACTCCACGTCTGCAGTAAAGAGCACCACAGCCTTTTGGTCCGTGAAATTTGTGTCCTGTAAGACTCAACATATCGATGAACTGTTCTTCGACGTTGATGTCAACATTTGCGACAGCCTGTACAGCGTCGGTGTGGAAAACAACTTTGTTTTCGCGACACAGCTGACCGATTTTCTTTATCGGCTGAACAGTGCCTATTTCGTTGTTAGCGTACATGATGGTTACAAGAGCGGTCGTGTCTTTGATAGCGTTCTTCACATCTTCGACTTTAACAATACCGTTTTCGTAAACATCAAGATATGTTACCTCAAAGCCTTCTTTTTCGAGTGCTTTACAGGTGTGGAGCACAGCGTGGTGCTCAAACTTTGTTGTGATGATGTGGTTTTTGCCCTTTTTCTTTAAAGCACGGCACATACCTTTGATTGCCCAGTTGTCAGCTTCACTTCCGCCTGATGTAAAGTAAATCTCATTTGGTGAGTTAGCGCCGATGAGCGAAGCGATTTTTGCTCGTGCTTCTTCAACTGCTTCTTTAGCTTCTGCGCCGATTGAGTAAAGGGAAGACGGGTTACCATAAACTGTTGTCAGATACGGCATCATCGCGTTTAATACTTCGGGATTCAAAGCTGTGGTAGCAGCATTGTCTGCGTAAATTCTTCTCATTATTTTATCACCTTTATGCCTGTGAATATTTTTGTGATTGAGCTACAGCGAGCTTGTCGCAACGCTCGTTTTCTTCGTGGCCGGCGTGGCCTTTGACCCAGACAATTTCAACTGTGTGTTTGTCGTAAAGTGTGAGAAGTTCATCCCACAGCTCAGGGTTCAGCGCAGGATCTTTTTTGTTGCGCATCCACGAGTTGGCTTTCCATTTTTTTGCCCATCCGAGTTTCAAAGCATTACACACATACTGTGAGTCCGAGTACAAGGTTACGTGACACGGCTCTTTTAAAAGTCTGAGTGCGTTGATGACAGCAAGCAGCTCCATACGGTTGTTTGTGGTCATCTTTTCGCCGCCGGATATTTCTTTTTCGGTTTGTTTGTATCTTAATATAGCGCCCCAGCCGCCAGGACCCGGATTTCCCGAGCAAGCGCCGTCTGTGAAAATTTCAACCTGTTTCAAGACATACTCTCCTACTGTAAATATCACCCTATATTATATCACGTCGGACGTATTTTGCAACACTTTTGAGTGATTATTCTTTGTGTTTGAGTCAATAATATTAGCTGGATGCTGTGAATCAGCGGAATTTATAAAAAATATTCATACATACACTGTATTATCGTAAAAAGTATTGTGCTGTTTTTCTTGACCTTGAGGGATATTTGAGGTATTATATAATTACATATATTTAATATCGGAAAGTGTTGCGATTTTTAAATACTAAAGGTCTGTATGGACGGCTATGATACAGACTGTATATATACATATTTGTTTTTTACAGGAGGTAATATTTTGAGCGTAGAAAATAAGAAAAATAACAAGAATACGAACGCTAAAGGTAAGTCTAAGAAACCATCTTACAAAGCTGTAAAGGCTACAAAAAAGACAGACAAAGCTCAGCATAAGAGCAATAATACAAAATCTGCTTATCCATCAAAACAGAAGAATCAGTACAAGAAAAAGCAGGTTGAAAATATTGCAAAGCCACCAATCAAGATAGCATTCCTCGGTGGTCTTAACGAGATCGGTAAGAACCTTACTGTTTTCGAGTGCAACGATGACATTGTGATTCTGGACTGCGGTATGGCTTTTCCTGACGGAGATATGCTTGGTGTTGACCTTGTTATCCCGGATTTCACTTATCTTGAGCAGAACAAGGACAGAGTAAAGGGTATTGTGATTACTCACGCCCATGAAGACCACATCGGCGGTTTACCGTATCTTTTGTCAAAGGTCAACGTGCCAATCTATGGCACAAGACTCACAGTTGGTCTTATCGAAAACAAACTCAGAGAGCACAGTCTTGACAAGGTTGATTTTCACGTTGTTGACGCTGGTTCAAGGGTACAGCTCGGTTGCTTTGACGTAGAGCTTGTACACGTTAACCACTCAATTCCTGATGCTGTTGGTGTGGCTATTCATTCACCAGCAGGCACTATAGTTCACACAGGTGACTTCAAAATCGACTGCACACCAATGTCAGGCGGTATGATTGATTTGTCACGTTTTGCGCGTCTTGGCGATGAGGGTGTACTTGCGCTGATGGCTGATAGTACAAACGCATCGCGTCCGGGCTTTACAGCAACTGAAAAAACCGTTGCTGACAGCTTCGACACACTTTTCAGACGTGCATCAAACAGCCGTATTATTATCGCAACATTTGCTTCAAATATCAGCCGAGTTCAGCAGATTATCAACTGTGCCGTGAAGTTTGACCGAAAGGTAGCTTTCTCGGGCAGAAGTATGGTCAACTATATGAACGTTGCAAAAGAGCTCGGTTATCTTGAGGTTCCCGATAGCCTCATTATCGACATTGATCAGCTCAAGGATTATCCGATGGAAAAAATCGTGCTTGTCACAACAGGTTCTCAGGGCGAGCCGATGAGTGCTCTGTCGCGAATGGCTTACTCTGATCACAGAAAAGTCAGCGTTGGCGCAGGCGATTTTATCATCATTTCTGCGAATCCGATTCCTGGCAACGAAAGAACAGTCGGCAACGTTGTTGACGAACTTTTAAAGCGTGGATGCGAGGTTGTTCACGAGTCTATGTATGAGGTTCACGTTTCAGGTCACGCTTGTCAGGAAGAGTTAAAGCTTCTTCACAGCCTTGTGAAACCTAAGTACTTTATCCCTGTTCACGGCGAGCAGAAGCATCTGAGAAAACACATGGATATAGCGTTGTCGCTTGGTATGAACCGCGAGAACATATTCATCGGTGATATCGGTAAGGTGGTTGAGCTTTCGCAGACTCAGATGAAAGAAGTGGCTCCTGTACCTGCCGGTAAGGTGTTCGTTGACGGACTCGGTGTTGGTGACGTCGGCTCTATCGTTTTAAGGGACAGAAAGCATCTTGGTCAGGATGGACTTATCATTATCGTTGCTTCACTTGACGTTTATGATGGTCACGTTATCAGCGGTCCTGATATTGTATCAAGAGGCTTTGTATATGTGAGAGAAAGCGAAGGTCTGCTCGACGAGGTTAAGGAACGTGCCCTTGAAATTCTTGAAGATTGTGCACGCCGTAATATTCACGAGTGGGGCGCTATTAAGAATAAAATCAAGGACGATGTGTCTAAGCTTATTTTACAGCGTACACGTAGAAGTCCGATGATTTTGCCTATTTTAATGGAAGTATAATCCCGTGATTTTTGGGATGTACTTCGGATAAGGGGTATGGATTTGAGAAAACGTATATGGACAGTAATGCCCGCATACCTGATTTTTGTTGTGGCGATGCTGATAATGGCATTTGCATCGTTTAAATTCAGCAAAATATTGTTTTTTGTTGAAGTCGCGGTAGCGATGGTATCGCTGCTTGTGGTGCTTGTTTTTACGCTGAAGTTCAAGAACTATCTGCGACAGTCGGTCAAAGATTCTGTGCTCTCGGTTGCTGATGTATCCAAAGACTACCTTGATACACTCAAACTGCCGACTGCTGTTATCGGCGAGTATGGCGAGATTCTTATGTACAACTCAAAGTTCAAGAATCTTGTGTGTAAATCTCACGATGCTGTTGGCGAGAGCATTTTCAGCTATTTTAAAAACGACACTATGGACTCGCTGTGTCAAAGCTCCGGTGCTGTTGATACTGAGTTTGAAAACAAAAAACTTACGGTCTATTCAAATAAAGTCGACAAAGGTTACACGTTGACCATTGTTGACAATACATATTTCAAGAATCTGGAAAAAGAGTACTACGATACACAGAAATCTGTTGCGCTCATTGTTTTTGACAACCTCTATGATTTTATGTCTGACGGAGAGGAAGAGGCAACTCAGGCAATGATTACTGTGGAAAATCTGTTGTCACGATGGGCTATGAAGCACGACAGCCTTTATCGTAAGCTCAGCGATAACAGGTATCTTATCATTTTTGATGATAAAGTGCTTGCGACACAGATTGAAAAGAAGTTCCGTATTCTTGACAAGGTAAGACAGGTTGAGGTTGGTTCGACAAACGCTACCATCTCAATCGGTATCGGCAGAGGATGTGAAACTCTCAAAGAGAGTCATCACAACGCTAAAAAAGCCCTTGATATGGCACTCGGACGCGGCGGCGATCAGGTAGCTATTCTGCAAAAGGGTGAGTATGAGTTCTTTGGCGGTGTGTCAAAGGGTGTCGAAAAAACCAGCAAAGTGCGTGTTCGTGTTATTGCTGAGTCAGTACGCAACGCAATCAAGGATTGCGACAAGGTGCTGATCATGGGTCACAAGTTCTCTGACCTTGATTGTGTCGGAGCGGCAGCGGGTATTTACAGCGCTGTTACAAAGACTTTTTCTAAACGTGCATACGTTGTGTGTGACACAGAAAAGTCGATGGCAAAATCGCTTATCGAGACTCTATCTCAGCGTAACAGAGATATGTTCATAGGCATCGACAGGGCACAGTCGCTTGCTAACGAGAAAACCCTGCTTTTCATTGTTGATACACATTCTCCTGATTTCGTTGAAAGCCCGAAGGTGTACAAACAGTGCAACAAGGTTATCGTTATCGACCATCATAGAAAAATGGTCAACTATATCGACAATGCAGACGTGTTCTTTCACGAACCTACTGCATCGTCAGCTTCTGAAATGGTTACCGAGCTTATCTCATATCTCGGTGACGATGGACTCTCTAAAATCGAGGCAGAAGCACTTTTATCAGGCATTATGCTTGACACAAAGAATTTTGTAATCAATACGGGTGTGCGTACATTTGAGGCGGCGGCGTATCTGAGAAAGAAAGCCGCAGACACGGTCAATGTCCGCAGTATGTTCTCTAGCTCGATTGACACATATAAGGAAAAGCACAATATTGTTGCAAAGTCACAGATTGTGAGCCATTGTGCTATTTCCACCATTGACGGTATTTCAAAGAACGCTCGATTGTTGAGTGCTCAGGCGGCTGATGAGATGCTCACTATCGAAGATGTTTATGCATCGTTTGTTGTAGCTCAGATTGATCCAAAGACCGTCAATATTTCAGCAAGAAGTTACGGCAAAATCAACGTACAGCTCATTATGGAAAAAATCGGCGGTGGTGGTCACCAGAATATGGCGGCTGCACAGCTTGCTGATACCAACGTGGAAAAAGCAAAAGAGCTGTTGATTTCTGTCATCAAGTCACTATAAAGTACGTT
>JAZSHE010000207.1:0-1960 GCA_045533085.1 Ruminococcus sp. | reverse complement strand
CGTCCATAGTCCAGATGTTGTCCTCAACAAAGAAAACTTCAACGCCGATATTTTTGAGTTCACGGGTAAAGTTGAGAGTATCAACAGTATTACGAGCAAAACGACAAACCTCACGTGTAACAATTAAATCGAACTTTCCAGACTTAGCGTCCTCTATCATTCTGAGGAAGGAAGGTCTTTTCTTCGCCTGAGTTCCTGTGATACCCTCATCGATATACTTGTCGATTACATTCCAGTTCGGGTGATATTTTGCTTGGTCGTTATACCACTGCATCTGATTTTCGAGAGCAGAAAGCTGAGCCTCGTGTTCTGTTGAAACTCGTCCGTAGAAAACAACGGTACGCTGACGATTGCGGTCAAGCTTTGTGTAGTCCGTAAAGCTGTTAAATGGTTTTACCCTTGACATAGTTGTTGCATTACTCATAGTTTTTAATTCCTTTCATATTGTGATTTTTCGCAGAAGTCAGAGCCTCTGCTATGTAAATGAAAGTCAATGTTTTTATATCACTTTTACGCTTTAAAGTATAATATCACAATAAGAAATATTTGTCAAGGTCACAGCCAAAGGTGTTGCATTTACTTTTGCACAAACTATATTCTTTCGATAGACACCAGCTCCTTTATTTTGAATTCAGAACGTTCCGATATATTCATTATATCAGATGAAAATGCAAAAGTCAGTACCAGAAGTGTTCCATTTTTGTCCCAATTTTTTCTCAAAAAAGTCTCAGAAAAATCTCACGGCGAAAACGCCGTTCTGATTTGTTATGCACCTCGGAAAATAACGGCGCAGTTTGTTACGCACCTGTCGGTTATGATTGAATTTTCGAGGGAGATGTGGTATAATTAAAATCAAGAAATTTAATTACGGAGGCACTTATGAAAATAGAACACATAGCACTATATGTTAACGATTTAGAGCGAGCAAGAGATTTCTTTGTGAATTATCTCGGCGGTCATTCTAACGATGGTTATCACAATAAAATTACAGGCTTTCGCTCATTTTTCATCAGCTTTGATGATGGAGCAAGGTTAGAATTGATGAATAAACCTGATATGGTTGATAACGAAAAATATTTGAACCGTACAGGATATGCACATCTTGCTTTTTCGGTAGGCAGTAAAGAAAAGGTTGATGAGTTGACAGAAAAACTTCAGAACGATGGTTTTCGAATCGTCAGTGGTCCACGTACAACCGGAGATGGATACTACGAAAGCTGTGTGGTAGCAATAGAAGATAACCAAATAGAAATTACCATTTAACATCTTTGCTCCGTTTCGTTACGCACCTATTACTAAAAACCTCCTTCCTGAAGAAACATTTCAAAACGCCCTGTAGTTATAATTGTATCATAGTCGTTGTTTCGTTTTCGGGACAACGACTATTTTTCTGAAAAAGTTTTTTCATCTGCCTTTCAATCGAGCGTAAGCGAGATTTCAAGTCAAGGGGTTTGGGTTCTCCCAACAAGTTTTTTGCATTTGTCTGCGCTGATGATTTTCGGAGAAAAGAGGGCAGTGTATAGACAAATGCTATGCTTGCTGTCAACGTAAAAATAAATTCAGCCTTGATAATTTTCCCAAAAGAAAAATTTTCATCTGAGTTTAAAAAGCTACGTACATACGTACCCTACGAAATTCTAATTTTCTTTTCTTGGTACATACGTACATACCTTTTTCACTTGGAATGAAAAATTTATTTTCTCTTAGGCAGAGAAAAAAAAGATAACCGCCCGAATTGTCAAAGGCTCTCCTTGACAGCTCAGGCGGATTTTTATTTCTGTGGTAAACTTGAAAAGAGATGTATTCGCCGTCTTGGGTGTATTCGTCGGCGTGGTTGCGTACATTTTCGCTGTATCGGCGGTGTATTCAGATGTATTCGGGAGTGCCAGTAGCACCGAGGAAAATACAGTGAATACACCAAATACACCGATTTTGAATTTCAGCTGTAAAGTCAAGTTCG
>JAZSHE010000150.1:0-10251 GCA_045533085.1 Ruminococcus sp. | reverse complement strand
ATATTTCTCGATATGCAGGACGAGTGTTGACTAGTAACTACCCAGTGAAGTTCTGTGGGAGATGTAAGAATTCTTCTTTGTGCCGACCTAGTCAACATACTCCATACCGAACTTCTCAGCGAGCATCTGGTCAACCTGAATTGTAATGAGTGTATCTTCCTTGCCGTATACGTTCTTAATCTGGATATCAAGCTTAGGACCGTAGAACGCAGCTTCACCGATACCGATTTTGTACGGAATCTCAAGGTGGTCAAGAATTTTGCCCATAATGCCCTGAGCTTCATCCCACTGCTCTTCTGTACCGATGTACTTCTCTCTGTCGCTTGGGTCCCACTGTGAGAAACGATAAGAAACATCCTCGTAAAGACCGAGAGTCTTGAGGCAGTAGATAGCAAGCTCAAGACAGCCTTTGAACTCATCTTCGAGCTGTTCAGGTGTGCACATGAGGTGACCTTCTGAGATTGTGAACTGACGAACACGGATAAGGCCGTGCATCTCACCACTTGCTTCGTTTCTGAAGAGTGTTGATGTTTCGTTCAATCTCATTGGGAGGTCACGGTATGAACGGCCACGGTTAAGATATGCCTGATACTGGAAAGGACAAGTCATTGGACGAAGCGCGAAAACTTCGTCGTCTTTTTCCTCATCACCTAAAACAAACATACCATCCTTGTAATGTCCCCAGTGACCTGAAAGTTTATACAAATCTGATTTAGCCATTAATGGTGTTTTTGTGAGCTGCCAGCCGTTTGCCTGCTCCAAATCCTCAACAAAACGCTGTAAAAGCTGGATGATACGAGCGCCCTTTGGAAGCATAATCGGTAAACCCTGACCGATGAGTGGTGATGTTGTGAAAAGCTCAAGCTCACGACCAAGTTTGTTGTGGTCGCGCTTTAAAGCTTCTTCCTGCATAACGAGGTATTCTTCGAGCATAGAAGCCTTAGGGAAAGAAATACCGTAAACTCTGCAAAGCTGAGCGTTCTTTGCGTCACCTCTCCAGTAAGCACCTGTGCAGTTTGTGAGCTTAATAGCTTTTACAGGAGCAACACTCATAAGATGTGGACCAGCACACAGGTCAGTAAATTCGCCCTGCTTGTAGAAGCTGATTGGCTCGCCCTTGTCAGCGTGCTCAGATGCAAGCTCAACTTTATATGGCTCGCCCATCTCGCTGAGCATCTCAATAGCCTTCTGTGGCTCAAGCTCAAAACGCTCGATTTCAAGACCTGACTTTACGATAGCTTTCATCTCTTTTTCAATTTTTTCAATATCTTCTGTTGAGAATGGCTTTTCTACGTCAAAGTCGTAGTAGAAACCTTCGTCAATAGCAGGACCGATAGCAAACTTAGCGTTAGGAAAAACTCTCTTTACTGCCTGAGCAAGAATGTGTGATGTTGTGTGCCAGAAAGCCTTCTTGCCTTCTTCGTCATCAAATGTGAGAAGCTCAAGTTTGCAATCCTTTGTCAGCGGTGTTCTGAGGTCACAAAGACTGCCGTCGATTTTAGCCGCACAAACAGATTTGTACAGACCTGCACCAATAGACTTCGCAACTTCTGCTGCTGTAATATTTTCGTCATACTCGCGGATAACTCCGCCTTTTAACTCTACGTTTATCATAATATCTCTCCTAATAAAAATGTACTGAAAATAAACACGTCCTGACACTCCACAACGGAATGTCAGGACGACAAATAGCTATGCCGTGGTTCCACCTAACTTTGGTACAAAACCCTCTTTGACCGATATCGAGGTCAGCCGTCGCGCCATTTCCTGCGCAATCTCAGAGGTGGTATCCTCAAATCACCGCTATCGTCTTGCACCATCCGACGACTCTCTGAAAACTAAGTGAAACAAGGCGTTGTCCTCATCAAAGATGAATATTGATACTAATATATCACTAAAAAAATGTCGTGTCAACTCATATTTACAAAAGTTTAGCAATATAAAGCTGAACATAGGTTGCGTCGAGGATAGAAATGCCCGCATCAAAATCAGCATCCATATATGCAAAATTCTGGTATGGCGGCTCAGTGATGCCTGCTATATAAAGCTGGATACAGGTCGCATCCATAATATCAACACTGTGGTCGATGTTCGCGTCACCGCGGTTGTAGTCAACATTTACGCTACCGCTGAGCGAATCATCAGCAAAACTCTCTTTATCACAAATAGCAGTCAACGCAGAACAGTTATCAAAAGCAGACGATGTAACAAAAACAACTCCTGACGGTAAGGTGACACTCTTTAGATTCTTATTATCAGAAAAGCTCTTGTCCATAAGGCTTGAAACATCGTTTGACAAAAGCGCTGTTTCAAGGCTGTCACAGTGTGCAAAAGCACCGTAGTCAACAAAAAGATTGTTACCATCCATAAACACAGCTTTGAGTCCGTCACACTCAATAAACGCTCCCTTTCCTATCACAGAAAGTGTAGCAGGAGTGGTCAGAGTTTCAAGCTTTGAGCACAAAGCAAATGCCTCGTTGTCAATCATCATTAGTCCGTTTGAAAGCTCAACAGAAGAAAGCGACGAGCACCCCATAAACGCACGTTCACACACAACAAAAACGCTATTTGGAATTTTCACGCTTGTGATATCCTTGTTTTCATAAAAAGCGTTTGGTGCAATCTGTTTTACTGTGTCTGGAATAACGATATTACTCTCAGAGCCGTTGTAAGCAACCAGTATCGAATCGCCGAGCACCACAAAGTCAGACTGAGTTTTAATAAACTGAGTGTTATAAAACGCGTCAGGTCCGATAAACGAAACAGAGGTTGTTATATTCACCTCGCTGAGGTTTTTACAATCATAAAACGCACCTTCTGAGATATGTGTCAGAAAATCTGTAGCACAAAAAGAAGTAATCTTATCGTTTTGCAGAAAAGCATACGGAGATATTGACTTAATATCATCAGGCAAAGAAACCTCGGTCTGTGTGCCGTTGTAGCTGATAAGAGCCGCACCCAAAGTCAGAAACTCAACATCTGAATTTAAAAGGAAAGCTGTATCAACAAAAGCAAGCGCGCCAACGTATTTCACGTTATCGCCACCACTTATTGTGCCAAGGGATGTACATCCGTAAAAAGCTTTGTCGCCAATTGAGAGCACGCTGTCAGGAATAGTGACCGACTCAAGTGAAGTGTTATTAATAAACACTTCGTCAGAAATCACGCTGACCGACGACGGAATTGTGATGCTCTTACTGTTGCCGACATACTCAAGCAACACACCGTCTTCGACAACAAAATCAGACTCTGCCGATAATACGGGAAGTATCGCAATAAATACTATCAGTATGGCAGACAGTATTATAATAAATTTTTTCATACTCATCATTCTCTCATAATTTAATATCAATGATTTATTAAGCAAAAATGGGCGGGAAAGCCCGCCCAAACTCATCAGTTGAATTCATCCTCAGAAATCTCAAGAATGAGCTGATCAATTCTATCCATATCAAACTCGCGAGGTGAGTCGCTCTCGTCCTCTTCGTCGTAAGTGCTGTCAGCCTGAGTGATGTAGTGTGAAGTATCCTCATCTTTTACAGCGTAGGCACTGTCATCGTTTGAGCCAGTTTCAGGAACGATATACTCATCGTCAGATGGTGCCTGACCATAGATAAAGTCGCTCAAGTCAACATCGTGCGAATAGTCATCAGTTGTGTTCATGGATGCCTGGGCAACCTCAAGAAACACCTGATCATCCTCTGCGAGGAAATCCTCTTCTTCGCCCTCTCTAAGTACCTTTCGAACAGCTTCGTCAGGCTTGTTGCCGTATTTCACTGAGTTCGAAATAGTGTCAACGATATCACCATCAGCTGATTCGATATCGCCGTACTCATCTTCGTCTTCGTCGCCCTCGATTTCGATTTCGTCAACACGCTTAACCTTTGCACTCATTTCGATAACGAACGCAAGGATGTAAATAGAGAGCAAGAACAACTCGATATATGGAAGATTTGAGAAAAGGTTGAAGAATAAGCTTGTGTGGTGAACAGCTTTTGTGATTTCAAAAACGCTGTAAGAAAGGAGCATTGTCACAGCCGGCAAGCCGTAAATGTATGCAGATCTTACAGGGCTCTTACCCTTCATAAGAGCAACTATCATCGCATAATTGAACAGGAACAATGTTGTAAAAACATAGCACGCAAGGATAGTTATATCAGTCACTGCGATTGAAACAGTAGTGAAGCCAAGGAAACACTTGACGAGTCTGAACGCACTCCACAAGGTAGGCACCAGATAAAACACCGCAAGGCCTTTGACACCGCCGTTGCCGACAAAGTGGTTGAGTCCGAGAACTACAAACACAATCGCACAGAAAATGGTAAGAGCAATATCGATGATCTCGAATTTGTCAACACCGATGGATCTGAAAGCATAGAAAGCTCGGTTAGCACCCTCGCAAGCCATACAAACAGCGAGCAGAAGTCCGGTGATACCGCAAACAGCATTTCGTTCAATCACATATACCTGAGCAGTTTTTCTGTCAACAAGGCAGAATATAACCGCAAAGAGCATGACCACAACAGCACACGCAACAGAAAGATACGAAAGCATCAGAGAATTGAATCCCATGAATGTGCCATCAGGTGATAAAAAGAACAACTGTATAACTTTGATAGCTAAAGACGCCAGAGTAAACGGCACAAAAGCTATCCATGACAACTTAGAAGTCATAACAAATCTCCTTTTAAATATTATAAGTATCCATAATAAACACTATCACACATATATTTTATATCACACTCAATATATAGTCAAGTTAATTTATTGTAAACACTGTATTTCCGCCACTTTTGCAGTAAAAATCGCCCTAAGCATACCACAATATATCTGAAAACAAAAACGAAAAAAGGCGCCGTGACGACGCCTTTTAGTTCTTACAAAGAATTATCTTCTGTTTCTTCTCTGGTTATGTGCACGCTTTTTCTTTGAATACGATGTCGATACCGCTACATAAACAACAAACAACACAACAACTAAAAGCACAGCAATCAAGAACCAGACCGATGTAACTACGCTTTTAACAAGCTCCGAGATATACAGAATCAAGCTGACTCTTACATCTTCCTGTGACACAAGGTTTATCGAGGTCAGGTATTCACCTTTGTAGTAAACAGTAGCTGTTGTGATTATATCACCTTTTTTTATCGGAGCACTGACAGGCTCTGAGGTGTCAGGAGATATGATAACATCGGCTTCCTTGTAATCATACGGCAGAATAACATTGAGGTCAGTCTCAGGCACAAGAAGAATCGAATCAATATCCCATGCGTGCTCGACCTTCTGTTCACAAATCGGGGTATCTTTTGTCACCTGAGTGACAAACTCAAGGTTAAGAAAAGCCCAACGATAGAGGTTGGCTGACTCTATCATACAATACTGCTCGGTGTCTTCTTTCTCGTAGTTATACGGAGCGTGCAGACAAACTGTCATATACGCATAACCATCATAGACAGCGGTGCTGACAAGACATCTTCCAGCCTCGTCGGTTGTGCCGTTTTTAACACCAGTAGCATAAGTGTAAAAATATTCTCCACCTCTGCCTGAGTCAATCATATAGTTGGTTGTCGTAATCGGATACTCATCGCCCTCAAGGTAATATGTCGAGGTTGAGCAGATTTTTGTGAACATCGGCAGACCCATAGCATAGCGGGTGATAGTGTACATATCACGGGCTGTAGTGTAGTGGTCAGGATGGTGCACTCCTGTAGGGTTAGCAAAATGTGTACCCTCGCATTTGAGCTCCTTTGCCTTTTCGTTCATCATATCGACAAAGTTCTCCCCGCTCTCTCTGGTAATATAATCAGCGAGAACAGTAGCCGAATCGTGACCAACAGGAACCATCAAAGCGTAAAGCAAATCGGTTACAGTAAGGCTCTTGCCAACGTGCCACTCAAGGCCCGAACAAGCTATGCCGTTTGTCTCAAGCGATGTGATAATAGACTGATTGATATTGATTCGCGTGTTATCGTAGTCATCGAAATACTCGGCTACTACGATATAAGTCATAATCTTTGTCAGTGACGCAGGATAACGCTTTGCATCAGCGTCTTTCTCAAAGACAACCATATCCGAATCGAGATTAACCATATAAATCGAATCTGAATACGTCTCTACATCACAATCGAAGCTTATAGCGCAAACGCTGACAGAGCTCACAACAGAAACTGCTATCAACAACGAAATAAATATAGTAAAAAATTTCTTCATAGTTACTGCTCCACCTGCGCATTGTTTGTTTCACTTGTAGTTTCAACAGATGTTTCTACCTGTTGTGCTGAAGCGTCAGGCTCCTCACTTGGCACATTAACAGGAGTGACAGACTGCTCAAAAGCGGTTTTGAGGAAATCTCCCACATCTTCAATCAGGCTTGTACCTATGGAATCTCCTGCAACAAGATTTATCTGTGAAAACTCCTGAGAATCATATACTACCTGTGCAACACCCATTTTCTGACCTTTAAAAACAGGCAATTTTATATCATTTTTAGCCTCGTAGGAAAAAGAAATTTTGCTGGCTTCAAAGTTACCCGGAACAGTTTTTTCAATATCTTTTCCGGTTGTGAGCTCAACCTCTTCTGTTCCCCATGGGGTCTGCACCTCATCGACAGCGATAACAGTATCTTTGCTAACGATGCGCTTATCAGCAAGCTGTGTGTATGCCCATGATAAAAGCTGTTTTGTTTCGGTGAAAGCGTTGTGCTCGCTCAACTGCTGGGCGCCAAGAATAACACAGGCGTATTTTACATCAGCGTACTCGGACACTGCCAGACAGTTGCCTTTAGCGATAGAGTCAGCACCGTACTTGCCGTTAATGATATGTTTAAAATAATAAGGGCTGTCGGAATTGACAAGAGAATTCGTGTTCACGATATACATATCTTTATCGTAACCATCAGGCACATAGTACGCAACAGATGAATACTTGTCAAAATCTTTGATAGACAAAGCGCATCTGATGATTTTGTACATATCGTTACATGTAGAGAACTGAGTGGTATTGTTGCGTGCGGCAACAGACGAAAATCTGGTTTTTGTACACCCAAGCTCACGCGCCTTTTTGTTCATCATAGAAACAAACTCCTCGAGGTTACCTGATGACACATAGTCAGCGAGAACATAGCACGCATCGTTGCCGTTTGTCATCATAACAAAATACAGCAAATCTGTGACCGTCAGTGTCTTTCCTCTGAACACGTCAAGGCTATGGTCGGAATTAGGAATAGCCGCCAGCACTTCGTCGGTAATCGTAATTTCTTTTTCGAAATCTGTGATATTATTGTGTGCAACAATAAACGTCATCAGGTTTGAAAGATACGAAATAAAGTGTGCTGTGTCAGAGTTTTTCGCATACACAACTGTACCTGTGTTCATATTGACAACCAGCACAGAAGCAGAAGTCACCTCAACAGGACATTCGTAGTCATACGCAGAAATCGGCACCGCGCTCAGGCAGGTTATCATTGAAAGTAATATACAAATGCAAAAAATTAGTTTTTTCTTCATAGTATTTTCCTTTAATTTGTGTTAATATATTCTTATATTACAATATAATACTAATTTTATCAATCTTTATTTTAAATTTCGGAGGAATTCTTGTGATATACATAACAGGTGATATTCACGGCGATTTGAGTGATATTGAAAGCAGAAATATCAGCAAACTGAAAAAAGACGATATTCTGATTATAACAGGAGACTTTGGTTTTTTGTGGAATAATTCTAAATCAGAAATTAAAGCCCTCAAAAAACTATCAAAGAAAAAGTTCACAATACTATTTGTAGAAGGTGTTCACGAAAATTTTGATATGATAAACGAACACGAGGATGTTGAGATTTTCTCAAATTGGGCAAAAAAGATTTCGGACAACATTTATTGTCTGAAACGAGGCGTGATATATACAATCGAAAACAAAAGCGTGTTCTGTCTGGGTGGTGGCACTGCAGATGACCCGTTTGAAAACGCTGACCCTGACCCGCTCAACGACAAAGCGATGCCTACTGACGAGCAGTTACAGCAGGCGGTCAACAACCTGCAGAGCATCAACAAAAAAGTTGATATCATTATTACACACGAAGCCCCTGCGTCAGTAAAGCGACTGATACGCAGGGACTCAACCATAAATGACCTGAATATTTTCTTTGATACTCTGCTACACAACGTAAAATACAGAATGTGGTATTTCGGAAGTCTGCACACTGACAGAGCTTTGTCCACAAATATGACCTGTGTGTGGCAGGATATAATCAAAGTTGATTTTTAATTCAAACCACCATTGTCGATGGATTTGAACAAAAGTCTGACCATAGCGTGCAGACCTTTGAAATCATCACCTGACAAATCAGGCGAAATGCTAAGGATATAATTTACCGCCTGCTGGCTTTCCCTGAGACTATCCATATCTGTAAAATCAGCGATATTCAGCTGTGGCAAACCATGCTGTCTGTTGCCGAAAAAGTCACCTGGACCCCTGAGTTTGAGGTCCTCGTCGGCAATTTCAAAGCCGTTGTTGGTACGGCACATAGTAGAAAGTCGCTTTTGAGTATCCTCGCTTTTGTTGTCAGAAACAAGGATACAGTAGGACTTGTGCTCTCCACGGCCTACTCTTCCCCTGAGCTGATGAAGCTGTGAAAGACCAAAGCGGTCGGCATTTTCTATCATCATAACAGATGCGTTTTTAACATCGACGCCGACTTCGATTACTGTTGTTGAAACAAGAACTGAAATCTCACCGTTTGAAAAACGATTCATAACCTCGTCCTTTTCTTTTGACTTCATCTTGCCGTGGAGTATGCCCACAGGATAGTCGGCAAAAGCATTGAGCATCAGCTCTGCGGCATAGTTTTGAGCTGACTCAAGCGGAAGGTCGGAGTCTTCGACAAGAGGACACACGATGTAGCATTGACGTCCGTTGTCGATTTCCTTCTTCAAAAAACCAAGCGCTCTTTCACGCTTTTTCGAATCAATTGCCATCGTTGTGACAGGCTGTCTGCCAGGTGGGAGTTCGTCGATACAGGTGATATCAAGGTCACCGTAAATAATCAGAGCGAGCGTTCGCGGAATCGGTGTAGCTGACAGTACTAAAACGTGGGGTTTTTCGCCTTTTTTAGCAAGTTTTGAACGTTGTTCAACACCAAAACGATGCTGTTCATCTGTAATAGCACAGCCTAAGTTCTTGAACTTTGTCGAGTCAGTAATCAGCGCGTGTGTACCGATGATGATATCTGTTTCACCGTTTTCAAGGCGCGCTCTGACTTTATCTTTTTTCGACTTCGTCATTGAACCAATGAGCAAATCAACCTTTATATCAAAACCGCTGAACATTTTTGAAAGATTTTCATAATGTTGAGTAGCAAGAATCTCAGTTGGTGCCATAAACGCCGCCTGATATCCGTTTTTCACCGTGTTATAACAAACTGCGGCCCCAACAACTGTTTTACCCGAACCTACATCACCTTGGACAAGTCTGTTCATAGGTGATTTTTTATTTTTCATATCATTTACGCAATCGACTACAGCGTTTTTCTGTGCGTTAGTAAGCTCGTAAGGTAAAGTGGAGATAAACTCTTTTGTATAGTCGTTGGACATCACACACGAAGTTTGCGCAAGTTTTCTGCTTTTAAGAAGTCTAAGTCCCAAAGACAGCACCAAAAACTCCTCGAAAACCAGACGTCTGCGTGCTTTTTCAAGCGATGCTTCGCTATCTGGGAAATGAATGTTAAAAAGAGCAAATCGCAACGTGCACAAGTTATATTTTTTGAGTATCTCATACGGCAAAGGGTCAGTCATAACGTCAGGCAAAAGCTCCAGTGACTGTTTGACCGCCGAAACAACAATGCGGTTTGTGAGTCCGTGGGTGAGGTTATACACAGGAGTAATCGCACTAAGTTCAGAGATTTTCTTAAACTCAGGCGAAGTCATTGAAAAACCGTAAAAATCTCTTGTAACCTTGCCGTAAAAGCAGTATTCCTCGTCAAATTTCAGCATCGAGCCTATGTACTTGTTGTTAAAGAACACAAGCTCAAGAGTACCGCTTTCATCAGCTACCTGCACTTTGGACAAAATTCTGCCACCGCTGATTCTTACGGTATTGACAGCACTGCACACCCGTGCTTTGACCAGAGCTTTTTCGCCGTTTTGAAGCTCTGTTACGGGTGTAACGTCGCCCCAGTTTGTATAAGTACGAGGATAAAATCTCAACAGCTCACCGACAGAGTTGATATTAAGTTTTGAAAACAGCTCAGCTCTGGT
>JAZSHE010000121.1:0-5252 GCA_045533085.1 Ruminococcus sp. | reverse complement strand
TCAAGCGATGGTGCTCTCGAGCCTATCGAGTTTACTGTGGGCAATATCGACAGTTGGGTTGAAAATGCAGTAGAAATCAAATAACAAACAATAATAACTAATTTCCAAAACTATGAAAAAACTTTTCACAATCCTGGCTGTCGCTGCAGCAGTTGTAGCTTGCCAGAAAAACGAAATCGTTTCACTCGACAAGGGCGAGGCAATCGCCTTCGGTAACGCATTCGTGGAGAATTCTGTACGTGCAGACGCGGCTACTGACCCGTCATATAGCACTACAGCTGATAAGGGTGTAGCTCTTACTAAGTTCAACGTTTACGGTGCTGTTAATGGCGTTAATATCTTTAATGGTAATGAAGTAACTAAGGGTACTGCTGCTTATGGTGCTGCTTGGACTTTGGATGGTGCAAAGCAGTATTGGATTGCTGGCGCAGACTATAAGTTTGTAGGTGTTGTTGATGGTAGCAAGGTAGGTGTTACCACAATAACTCCTGATGCTGCAGGTCTTCCTGAATCTATTAGTTATACTGTTGATGGCGCAACTGACCTCCTTTGCGATGTAGTTACAGTTGATGATGCAGCTGCTCCTTATTCAGTTGTGACATTTAACTACACACACCTTCTTTCAAAGGTTAAGTTCTCTGTAAAGAATACAACTTCTGCAGATGCGACTAACTACCGTTTTGTCCTTACTGCTGCAAAGTTGACTAATGTTTACGAGAGCGGTGTATATGGCGTAGATGCAGATACTTGGACTCCAGATGCACAAATGCGTGAGTATATTCTCGAGAACCTTACTATTAACAGCAATTCTACTCAGTACCACTCACAGGAGATTCTCCTTATCCCAGGTTCTGCGGTAGGTGTATATGTAAAGGCTGATATTCAGGCGTCGGATGACAATGGTCAGACTTGGACGAAGGTATCAGATGTTGAGAAGACATTTACAAATGTTGTAACCCTTGCTAAGGCTACTGCATACAACTTTATTGTTGAGTTGGGTGTAGGTTCTGAGATTAAGTTCACAGCTGCTACAATGCCAGAGTGGGCAGATGGTGATGGTAATGATGATACCGTTCTTCAGTAATTAACCCTTAAAACTTTATATTCATGAAAAAGTTTTTTATTGCTATCGTGGCTCTTGCAGCGGCTGTAAGTTGCTCTAACGACGATATTATCTCTATCGACCGCCAGGCTATCGGCTTCGGTAACCCATTCGTAGAGAACTCTGTTCGTGCAGATTATAGCGATGGAGTTCAGAAACTCACTCAGTTTAATGTTTACGGTACAGTAACCGGTACTGCTGGTACTGTAAATATTTTTGCAGGCGTTCCAGTAACTGGCACTGTAGGTGCTACAGAGTGGTCTTATGATGAGCAGTATGCTCAGTATTGGATTCCAGGTGCTAATTATAACTTCGCGGCTGTTGTTGATGCAACTGTTGCATCTCAGGATGCCAATAATATGCCTTTGACCCTTACTACCATTGCAGATGCTACCAGCAACCTTGAGGATATGCTCTATGCAACAGCTACTGTAGAGGATGCAACAGCGAATCAGGGTGTTGTTAGCTTCAATTTCAGTCACCTCCTTTCAAAGGTACACTTTACCGTAACTTCTAATGCTACAGGCGGTTATCACCACAATGTAACAAATATTACGGTCGCTAACTTCGTGTCTGGTACTTATACTATCAATGGCGGTACTTGGGTTGGTACAACTGCTAAGGATGTTGAATTTGGCGATATCGAGAACGTAACAGTAAACAACACCAATGTTTCTAACGCCGATTTGCTCCTCGTGCCTAACGCAGCTACTTTCAACGTGACTTTCACTGTTGATCTCTTCAAGGGTGATGTAAAACTCGGCACAGAGACTAAGACTGTTCCTGTTGATGATGACCTCCTTAAGGGTAACTCTTACAACTTTACTATCGCTTGCTCTGTTGGTAACCCTATCAAGTTCACCGTTGCAAACGACCCATCTTGGACGGATCAGCCAGACGTTACCGTTCAGTAAACCTTTGGTTATAAGGGTTTGATCGCCCTTATAACCCCAAATTTGAAACAATAAAATTTTAAGACTGTGAAAAAAGTAGTTTTAACCCTTTTAACATTGGCGACTTTAGCGTCTTGCACTACTACCGAAATTATCGACGGCGGTAGCAACAATAACGCTATCGCTTTCGGCCGTGTCGAAACCCGAGCCGTCGATAGTGCTGCCGACATTGAGGAATTTAGCGTCTGGGCAACCGTGAGCAGTATCGGTAGCACAGATGTCAGCTACCAGCCTCTGCTGACCAATGAGCGTGTCTATCGCGACCCTGTAGGATCAGAAAATTGGACTTACGACAATACTCAGATCTGGCTCAGTAACAGTATCTTCCACTTCTTTGCAGTATATCCACGAGATATTGAGGTTGAGATGTATCGTGAAAAATATAACGATTCATATTTGATGCTTTATTATATAGATGTTACTGCTGATGGCTCTGCTAATACTGAAGATATTTTGATAGCTACAAATGTAACAAATACCAATGTAGAAAACTATGCTACTACCGTTCCTTTGACTTTTGCACATTTGCTATCAAAGATAAACCTCACAGTTAGCCAAAATACAGACATAGATAGTGAGTTTGAGTATTATGTGACTAACGTGACTATTACAGGTATTAATGGTAATGGCCAGTTTGTCTGTGATATTTATAACAATCAAATTTATTTATACTGGGAAAATGAAGATACTTCACCTCTGACTCTTACAGCAGACTTCTCTAATGAACCTGTTTGCCTTCGTAAGTGGCAAGGTACTTCTCGCGTAGCCAATCCCCTCAAGGTTTGGGGTGAGGATGGTGTAATGCTTGTTCCTCAAAATATTGCTGCAAATGGTGTGAAGATTCGTGTTGAGTACCTTTATGACACCAATCCGAATGACACCGATTTAGGACAGCCTAAGTTTGTTGAAGGATACATCCCTGCTATCACTTGGCAGTCAAATACAGCCATTAATTACAATATCGCTATTGCTAACACAAGTAATATTGTCTTTAATCAGCCATCTATTGTGTTGTGGGGTTCTCCAAATACTGGTGGTACAGTTATTATTAAGTAGTTATGAGAGGATTTTTTAGATATTCAGCTATTGCGTTCGCACTTATTGCAGTCGTAGGTTGCGAGCAACACGAAAAAGAGCAACAGCTCGGCCAAAATACGTGGGGCGATATAAACGTTCCACTCGACCCGTCACAGCACTATATCCACTTCGATGCTGGTATCGCTACTCGCGGTGCAATTATCGAGGGAAAGCTTCTTTATGATGATTTTGCGGTTTTGGGCTACCAGTACCCTGGTACTTGGAGTGGTGAGGAGTTGTTTGCTACTCCAAATGTATTTGATGCCACACCTCAGCCTGTAAGGTATGAAAATGGTGTTTTTTCTTATGGTACTCCTAAAGTATGGACTGGTAATCGTTACTCATTCTTTGGCGTTTACCCAGCAAATCATAATAATATTAAATTGTTTGGTGATGGTACTACTATCAAACAGGGTACACCATACATCACATACACTCTACCTACCGATAATGACCCTACAAAGCTTATCGATATTATGACTGCAGCTAATATCGATACAGGTATTGCCGAATCGTCTTATGTCGATATGGAGTTCCACCACCGACTCTCTTGTATTGATGTAGGTGCTCGCAACTACTATAAGTTCGACCACGACAATAGTACACTCACACCAGACAAAGTGGTTACTATTGAGATTATTCTTCTTGAGGTGTCATTGGATAATATTGTCAATACCTCTGCAAAAATATATCTTGACCCTAATATCCCAACTGAATACCCTCAGCAGCAGGTAAGAGCTCAACAGCTTTATAAAATGGTTGATAAGGATATCAGTTGGGCTGTAGACACCTTTGATGTTGAGCCGAACTCTGACGAAGATATAAAGATTCGCCTTATCACTAAGCCTTCTGGAGAGAATGCCTCTTCAATTATCCTCATACCTCAAAAAGAGCTAGTTCACGGAAATGTTAAACTTACTTACAAGAAGAAGTATCAGGATGATAATGGTAACTGGGTCTATCTCCACGAGGGAGAGAATGTCAATGATTTTGAGTTTAGTGCAGATGGTCTTGCACTCAACTTTGACAAACAGTTAATTGAAACCAGTCGCTACTATATTGAGCTTACCTTTACCTCAGACGCAGTCTCTGTAAATGTTGTTACAGCGGCTATGTGGGATATTATCGACAAAGATAACGACGGTAAGGCAGATGATATAGATCACGAATTTGAGTAAAGATTATGAGAAAGTTTAGATATATACTCCTTTGGACTGCTATTTTTGGCGCAGTCTCTTGTGTTGTCAATGACGTTGATTATCAGGTTAACACTAACCAATCAGATGTTGTTAATGTTATAGGCCGTATCACTCGTTTTTCTGACCATGATGTTACTACTCGCGGTCCTAA
Organism: Ruminococcus sp.; assembly: GCA_045533085.1. Classification (GTDB taxonomy): domain Bacteria; phylum Bacillota; class Clostridia; order Oscillospirales; family Acutalibacteraceae; genus Ruminococcoides. Next base: position 770 of record JAZSHE010000121.1, on the reverse strand, counting down.
GGATGAGGCCGAGGCGAAAATGTCCTCTATGGCTCTTGCTATCTTCCCAGTAAAAGAGGATGGCTCTGGGCTTGCAGATAACTGCGTGTACTATACCTATAAAGAGTCTACTGCAGAACTCCTCTTTACTATTGATCGTGCAAGTAATTCAGGCTTACAGCTATACAACAAACCGTATGTGATGTATATCTTCTGTAATATGCCTGGTATGGGATCGTTCAAATCAAAGGATGACGAAACAGGTGAGCCCGGCACCTCTCTAGACGAAATGCTGTCTGTGGCATATAACGTAGAGAATATTAATATCCCTGAAAATGGTTTCCCGATGATTGGCTCATTGGGTGATACTTTCTCTACTACCTTCAATAGGGATAATCAAGTGTTTGTACTCTCGCCAACTGATGGCTCTGGCAAGCTTCTTACCCCAACTGTTGATGGCAATACAAGAGACTTGCTTACAATCCCTATGGAGGCGATGTTTGTGAAGGTTAATTTCTCTATCGAGGTGGCAGCAGATCAGTCTATTCCAGATAGCTACGCTCCTAAATTCTATGTCGATGGCTATACCATTAACGGTATCCCTTCTACTGTCGATTTTAATAACAATACATTGGCAGAGTCCGTGCTTGATAATCAGTCACTCGGTATTGAGGGTAATCTCGAGGCTGGTCCTGGTACTGTTAAATTCACCTTCTACCTTCCTGAGCAGTTGCTCTCTGCAGACAAAACTTTTGAGGATGTATTGCCTGCTGCTCTAAAGAAAAGTACAT
>JAZSHE010000012.1:0-20393 GCA_045533085.1 Ruminococcus sp. | reverse complement strand
ACAGTTACCCTGGCAATACAATGGAAAAAAGTGAAACAACTGACATTTACTATGCTGAAGTTCCAAAAGATGTAGAAACAATCTCTTTTAACAACTCACTCAACAGCGGAGTTGACCGCGATGCACTTGTTTACAAGCTTTCAAAGCAGATACATCCTGCGCCTTGTGACGGATATAGTCCTAAAGAGAATAAGCTTTATCCAGACGGTATAGAATCGTTTGATAATATGATTTTTGTTATAGATCCAGACAGATACATTCAACGCTCAGAAAACGCCAAAAAGCTTTATGAAGGCGATTGGTATTACTACTACGGTGACGGTTGCTACGGCACTGCAAAAGATGGCGACACTCAAAACTGCATCCGCGACGACCATTTTGACGAAAACGGAAATCACATCTCATCTGATTTTGTTATCGGCGATGCTGATGGCGACAACGAGCTCTCCATCCTGGATGCGACCCAGATTCAGCTGATTGTGGCAAAACTTGCTACTTTGAACAACACAGCTATTGCAGACGTTGACTCAGACGGCGATATTACTATTCTGGACGCTACTGCTATCCAGCTTATACTCGCAAAGTTTGAGTAAATATCAAATATAATAACGCAACAAAAAAGGGCAACCGAAACGGTTGCCCTTAAAATTTGCTATAAAACTTGATTAGCTGTTGAAAATTGACATAATGTCGTAGAATGAATCGTCATCGTCAGAAGAATCAACATCAACTGTAGGAGCAGCTGGTGTATCAACCTTCTCTGGAGTTGAGCTTGGGAAAGCCTTAGAGTTATCATTGATAGCTCCACAACCTGCAGCGATAACAGTAACGCTGATTTCGTCCTTCATATCCTCGTTGATAACAGCACCCCAGATGATGTTTGCTGATTCAGAAGCTCTGTCAGAAACCATTGTAGAAGCTGCGTATACCTCGTCGAGTGTGATGTCAGGTGAAGCTGTGATATTAACGATAACGCTCTCAGCACCGTCGATTGTTGTCTCAAGGAGTGCAGAAGAGATAGCCATCTCAGCAGCAACAGCAGCCTTGTCCTTACCTGTAGCTTTACCGATACCCATGTGAGCATAACCAGCGTCCTTCATAACAGAAGTAACGTCAGCAAAGTCAAGGTTAACAAGACCAGGAACAACGATGAGGTCAGAGATACTCTGTACACCCTGTCTTAATACATCGTCAGCGATTGTGAACGCGTTCTGTAATGTGATAGACTGGTCAGAAATATATTTGAGTCTGTCGTTTGGTACAACGATGAGAGAGTCTACGCAAGCAGCGAGCTCAGCGATACCCTGCTCAGCCTGTGCCATACGCTTTTTACCCTCAAAAGCAAACGGCTTTGTAACAACAGCAACAGTGAGGATGCCCATATCCTTAGCAATTCTTGCGATTGTAGGAGCAGCACCTGTACCTGTACCACCGCCCATACCGGCAGTGATAAATACCATATCTGTGTCCTTGAGAAGAGCTGCGATTTCGTCCTTATTTTCTTCAGCAGCAGCCTGTCCAACCTCTGGCTTAGAACCTGCGCCCTTACCTCTTGTTGACTTCTCACCGATCTGAACCTTCTGATCAGCCTGTGAGAATCTGAGCACGTGCTCGTCTGTGTTAACAGCGATGAACTCCACGTTCTTAACATCCATTTTAATCATACGATTAACAGCGTTGCCGCCGCCGCCACCGACACCGATTACCTTAATAACTGGTAAATAATCAATCATTTCCTTCTCTAACTCAAAAGCCATATTAAAATCCTCCCTAAACGGAATTTTTACAAAATTAAAACCACATACCTAGAGTATTATACTCTACTACCTTATAAGTTAACACATATTCAAGATAAATTCAATATTTTTTTGAAATATTCGAAAAAAATTAACATACCTTAAAAAATGTTTACAGATACCAATCGTCAGGGGATAGCGCTTCTGTCGGCTCCTCGGTTGGTTCCTCCTCGTACTCTATTATCTCTCCCGTGATATCATCATAGCCGTCAGCGTCTTCGTCGATGTACTCACTCTCTGTTGGTGTTTCATCGTTCTCTGACTGTGTAGGAATTTCAGCATCAATGAGCGACTGCTCTCTGAAGTACGATTTCTTTGTGGTATTACAGTTTGATACGTCAAGCTCGCCTTCGGTTGTATTCGTACCATTGAGGTCGAGTTTTTCGATGATTATTGTCATAGCTGTTCTAATCTTATAGCTGATGTCCTCAGGGAAACCAAGCTTCACCTTTATTCTGCCATCGTATGTAAACGTGATGTTGGCAGGGTCAGTAGCATCAAGCTCGGTGATGCCTGTGTAACCGTTATCTACAAACACAGTAACAATCTCATTGATTATCTTTAGTGTATTTTCGTTATCAAAGCTGACGAAATCACCCACAGCTGTACCTGTCACATTTGAACCAAGGAACAGCGGGATATTGTATCCCTCAATTGACTGAGCGTGTTCGAGCACTCTTCCCTTTGACGAAACAATCAGAAACTGTGAATCTGTCACCTTAACAATGTATGCCGGTACAGCCTCGGTAATATTGATTGTTATAGTGTCAGGTATCGCAAATGATACATCGACATCTTCCATATACGGATATGTTTTTAAAAGTTTTTTCTCAGCCGAGCGTTTGTTTGCAAGAAAAATATTCTCGCTTTTTGTTATGCCACATGTTGAGATAATCTCGTTCTGGTCATATTTTGTATTACCTGAAACCTCATAGTTCTGGGTTTTGAAAAGTACCGTGAGCGACAACACCACGCATACCACAAGGATAACACCTACAATGATACAGTATGTGATGATGTTGCGGATTTTTCGCACAAGCGGAGTAACAGGCTTTTTGACCTTACTTTTACTCTTGCTTTTACCTTTCTTTTTACTGCTTGCTTGTTGCGGTTTTTTCTGAGTTTTTCTGCGTTCTACCCGCTCATCAACAAAAAAGTCATCTCTGCCCTTTTTGGAAAATTCGTAGTATGCTTCATCCGCTTTTTCATTCTCACGGGACCTGCGTGAAAACACCGACGAAAAACTGTCGCCGATTCTATCCATAATATCAGGTTTATCAAACGAATCGTAACCATCGTGATAATCATCATATCTGTTCTTGCTCACGCAAATCCCTCCTTTACACTTCTTTATTCTAAATCTTCTTTATATCAGCTCCAAGGCTCTGCAACACAACTTCGAACTCGTCATATCCTCGTTCAAGGTGATTTATCCCCGAAATACGGGTATTGCCCTGAGCTGACAGCGATGCAACAACCAATGCCGCCGCTCCGCGTAAATCAAGGGCCTGAACATTAGCGCCCGACAGATGACGTACTCCGTCAACTACCGCAACCTTGCCCTCTACTTTTATTTTAGCACCAAGACGATTGAGTTCGTCAACGTGCTTGTATCTGCTTTCAAATATGTTTTCAACAAAAACTGTAAGTCCGTTTGACTTACAAGTCATCGCCATGACAGGAGCCTGAGCATCCGTCGGAAAACCCGGATACGGCATAGTACGGATCAGCTTCGGCGACCTCAGTCTGTATGGTGCATCAATCGTAAGCGAAAATTTATCAAAACTCACGTCACAGCCCGCCTGTTCAAACACGGGGATAATAGACGATAGGTGGTTTTGTATCACACCACTGAGGGTGATTTTCGAAGATGTAGCTGCAGCAGCTGACATAAGCGTCGCCGCAACAATTCTGTCAGGGATAATCGAATGAGCACACGGACTCAACTTGCTGACACCTTCGATGATAATTGTACTGTCTCCTGCTCCCGTAATTTTCGCACCACATTTGTTAAGAAAATCCGCGAGGTCTTCAATCTCGGGCTCTTTTGCCGCATTTGTGATAATTGTTGTGCCGTCAGCTTTCACCGCTGTGAGCATAATATTCTCTGTCGCTCCGACACTCGGAAATGACAGAGCAATTCTTGACGATTTGACACCATCTGTTGCAACGCACTCAAGCTCACCGTGTTCTTCCGTTATGTCAATACCCATCTGTCGCAACGCTGACAAATGCAAATCAATCGGTCTTGGACCAAGCTCGCACCCACCGGGCAACGACATTTTAGCTCTGCCGCATCGTGCAATAAGTACACCCAGAAAAATAATCGACGAGCGCATCTCTCGCATCAGATCGTGCGGGATATCACTACGCTTCATATCACTTGTATCAACAATCAGCGTAGAGTCACTACGTGTCGCCTTACATCCAAGGTATCTCAGAATCCTGACAGACGCATCAACATCCGAAAGCTTTGGACAATTATATAAAACGCTTTCACCTTCACACAACAATGTAGCCGCAAGTATCGGGAGTGTGCTGTTTTTACTGCCCTGAACTTTTACCTCTCCGAATAGCTTTCTGCCACCGCTTACAAGAAGTTTCGACACAACAAACACCCTTTCACTGAAAATAGTCTACACGCATGTATTCTATGAAAATGGTGGTTGTACTGTGAATAAAAAACAAGTTTATTTCAATATATCTTTTACAATGCTATAGATACGCTCGCACGCATCAGTGATAGCCATATCCTGAGCATTTTTTGAATACTCCATCAGAAGCTGTGGGTCACTGACCATATCATCAACAGCTTTTATGAGCTTTTCTTCAGTAAGGTCTTTTTCCTCGATAACGGATGCTGCTCTTTTGTTGACAAGAGCCATTGCGTTATGGTACTGGTGATTCTCCGCTACATAAGGTGAAGGGATAAGTACCGCAGGTTTACCCTTTGCCTGAAGTTCTGACAGTGTGATAGCACCTGCACGGCTGACAATAACATCACAAGCCGCAAGACAAGTTGGCATATTGTCGATATACTGTCTGACATCAAGGTTTTTATATTCTTCTATATCAACGCCTTTTTCTTTGACAAGCTGTGGGAACCATGTACCCTGCTGTCCATAAGCGTGAATGTGCTGATATTTCTGATCTTTCGCTGATCTAACCACAAGACCTGCCATTGCTTCGTTGATACACCTGGCACCGAGTGATCCACCAAAAGAAAGTACAACCGGTCGTTCATCAAGACCCAGCTCTTTTCTAGCATCTTCTTTATTTACTCTCAAAATCTGCTCGCGAATCGGGTTACCTGTTACAACAAAATCAACATCGCTGTCGAGATGCTTTTTAGCATCCTCTACCGCAAGCATAACTTTCTTGACTTTCTTTGAGAGCATCTTTGTTGTAACACCCGGAAAAGCATTCTGCTCATGGATGATACAAGGTATGCCCATATTAGCGGCTGTACGAACAACCGGACCGCTGACATAACCGCCTGTGCCAATACAAAGGTCAGGATTGAAATCTGCGATAATTTTCTTCGCCTTTGCAGAAGCGGTGAACATTCTGGTAACAGTCTTTACGTTATGCACAATCGACTGAGGCTTGAAATTACGTTTGAAACCACTGATGACAATCGACTCAATCGGGAATCCCGCTTTTGTTACAAGAGTCTGTTCCATACCATCGCGGTTACCAATAAACAGGATTTCTGTCTGTGGTTCTTTTTCTTTGATATATGAAGCGATAGCAAGCGCCGGATTTATGTGACCGGCTGTACCGCCACCTGCAAGTAAAATTTTCATAACGCTCTCCTTTAAACCTTCTCTATATTAGCTGAACGAGAAATCGAAAGTATTATACCCATCTGGAACAACAGCATCAACATCGAGCTGCCGCCGTATGAGAAGAACGGCAAACTGATACCTGTGTTAGGTAACCAGTCGGTAATAACCAGAATATTAAGAATTACCTGTAACCCAATCTGAGAGATAAGACCGATACCAAGAAGTTTTCCGAAACGGTCTTTAGCTCGAAGCGAAATAACAACGCCACGCCATACAAGTAAAGCGAATATAAGAAGTATAGCAACTGCGCCGATGAGTCCGAGCTCTTCGCATACGATAGCGAAAACGAAGTCGTTCTGAGGCTCAGGCAGGTAGAGATACTTCTGTCTTGACTGTCCAAGACCAAGTCCGAACAATCCACCCGAACCAATAGCATAAAGCGAGTTTCTGGTCTGCCATGTCTGCTGCCATTGGGTTTCATCGATATACACAAGAGCCTTACCCCAACCATCCATACGATCCATAGCATAAGTCAGAAGACCTGTCGCCCAGAGCAGGAGTATTGCACCCGCAAGCATTACACCAGCGATTACGAGGTACCTGATTCTAATACCTGAGACAAAAAGCATAATAACCGTGAGCAATGCAACGATTACGATACATGAATAGTGAGGCTCTAAAAGAAGCAGGATAGCAGTGGACACGAATACCGCCGCACCTGGCAGTACACCATATTTCAGTGTGTGCATTTTGTCATAGTACCTACTGCCCCAATGAGCAAGAAACAGGATAATCGCAAATTTACTTATCTCCGACGCCTGAATGCCATAGTCACCGATACCAATCCAACGGTGAATACCCGTCTCTGACGGAATGAGAAGTACAACAACAAGTGCAAAGTATGATACCGCCAAAATAAGTGCTGAAAATCTGTGAAAATGGTGATAATCAAAGTATGATATCGCAAGCATTATAGCAAGACCTACGATAGCAAATAGAAGCTGACGCTTAAGGTAATAATAGCTGTCGCCAATTTCATAAAAAGCAACAGGATAGCTCGCTGAAAACATCATTGTGATACCTATCATAAGAAGCAACACAATGAGCATACAAAACGGAACATCCAAGCCCTTACCAATAGATAACCAAGAAAACTTCTTTTTTCTTGGTGTCCTCGTCGAACGTGGAGCATCATTATATGATGAACGAGAAGATGCACCAGTTGAGCTGTGTCTGTCACTTGTGTATCTTCTGTTTCTGTCAACTGTATATTGACTCAACTGAATCATCCTCCTTTGTTTAATATACTGAAAATCAATTCATTACTACGCCGAAAATAACGAGCAGGAGCGCCATGATGCCGCACACAGCAGTTACTGTTGAGAAAACTGCGACAATCTTTGTTTCGCTCCAACCGCCCATCTCAAAGTGATGGTGTATCGGACTCATTCTGAAAATACGCTTACCATGAGTAAGCTTGAAATATGTTACCTGTAACATCACAGAGAACATTTCAACAAGATACATAAGACCTACTAAAAGCATAATAAGATGCATATCCATAGCAAAAGCCATCGCACACACGATACCGCCAAGGAAAAGTGAGCCTGTATCTCCCATGAAAACCTTAGCAGGATGGAAGTTCCACACAAGGAAGCCAAGACATCCGCCTGCTACAGCTGCACAAAACAATACGTTTGAATCAAACGCGCTTAACACATTCGCAATCATCATCATAAAAAGAGCTACGAAGAATGTGATTGAACCATCAAGGCCATCGATACCATCAGTAAGGTTAACCGCATTTGTAATGCCAACGATAACAAGACCCATGATGATGTAGTAGAAAAATCCAAGGTCAACAGGGTGGTCAACAAATGGAATAGTAATGTCTGTGTTGTCGCCGAGTAATCTCATTACAGCGAGATATATTGCTACAACCGAGAACTGCAGTACAAGCTTCTGGATAGCAGTAAGTCCTAAGTTACGCTTCTTGACAACCTTGATATAGTCATCGATAAAGCCGATACCACCATAGCACACAGCCATAAAAAGACCTGTGATAACAAACTTTTCGGTAGTACCAAAACCTTCGTGGAAAACCGCGTAGCAAATAACTGATACAACAGTAGCAACAACAATTCCAAGAATGAACATCAAGCCTCCCATTGTAGGAGTACCCTGCTTGTTCTTATGCCATGAAGGGCCAATATCAAGAATTGTCTGACCGTACTTCAGTTTGTGAAGAAAAGGTACAAGATATCTGCCGGAAACAGCAGAAATCGCAAATGACACCAATGCTGTAGCAAAAGCCCAAATTCCTAATTCCATTTTTACACCTCATTTATTTCAGAAAAAATATTCACTAGTCGTTAACACCGCTGGAGCTGAATGTAACGGTAACTACCGTACCCGGACTAACAGTCGTACCCTCCGCGATATCCTGAGAAATCGAAGTACAATCGCTGGAGCTGACCATACCCGCCAGACTGACATTTATTCCATAGTAGGATGCGATATAGTTGACATCCGAAACGGAAAATCCGATGAGATTTGGCACCATAACCTTTTCGGTTACGCTATTATCGTCTGTGTACAGTACAACTGTACCACCTGTCGGAATCTTACTTCCCGCTGCAGGTACCTGAGCAACAACAGTAGTACCCTCACCTTTTATTGTAACATTGAATCCGTCCGAGTTAACAATTTTTGAAGCCTCAGTTACAGACAAACCTGTGTATGTGCCTGCTGTTGTGTCAACATTGGCAGCCTCGGATTGTGTGTACTGAGCATCAAGCTCAAGATACGGAAGAACTTCACCCATAATGCTCGCAAACACCGGAGCCGCAACAGCACTACCGTAGTAGTTACCTGACAGTGGTGTATCAAAGAACACGAGCATCGCAATTTCAGGGTCATCAGCAGGAGCAAAACCGCAGTATGAAGCGATATAGTCCTGCACACCGTCACCGTTAGAGTCAGAAAGTTTTTCTGATGTACCGGTTTTTCCAGCAATTCTGTAACCGGCAACGTAACCGTTTTTACCTGTACCATCGATAGCATTCTGTTCAAGAATACTACACATCTCTTTGGCAACTGACTTTGAAATAACCTGACGTTTTGTATCGGTACTGATGTTCTGTACTACAGAACCATCAACTCCAAGAATCTGCTTTACAACGTGTGGTTGCACAAGCTCACCGCCGTTTGCAATAGCAGACGCTGCTGTAATCATCTGGATAGGTGTGATAGAGAAGTTCTGACCAAAGGACGCAACCGCAAGGTCGACAGGACCCATTGAACCGTCCTCACTGAAGAACAGGTCATCAGATTCACCAGGAAGGTCGATTCCTGTTTTGTCTGCAAAACCGAATGACTGATAGTACTCCCAGAATTTTTCTTCGCCGACCGACTGACCAATCTCAATGAAGGCAGGGTTACAGGAGTTGCACAACGCCTGAGCGTACGTCTGTGAACCATGGCCCGCAGAATAGTGACAGCCGATGCTCTCATTATAAAGTTGGAAAGCACCGCTACAATTAAATCTTGTATCTTTGTTGACGGTCGCTTCTTCAAGCGCCATAGAAAGAGTAATCATTTTGAAAACCGAACCAGGATAGTAAGTATCAGAAATAGCTTTGTTTCGCCACATTTTTGTCAGAGCGGCACTTTCAGCCTCGCTCTTGGCAGTAGCCAGAAGCTCCTCTTTTTCCTTTGGAGTCGGATTTTCATCCTCTTTTATGTAGCCGTTTTTAACAAGATACTCTTCATCAATCTCTTTGATTTTTCTCTGGTCCTCACGGCTGATTGTAAACGGATCGTTAGGGTCGTAACCCCCAATTGTCGCCATTCCAAGAATCTCACCATTTTTTACATCCATCGCAATACATACACCGCGATTGTAAACCTGGTAGTCTTCGATAGCTTTTTTCATATGTTTTTCGATGATGCTCTGGATTGTTTCATCGATAGTGAGTACAACCGAGTTGCCATCCACAGCGTCAACGTTCTGGCTGTAATCAAACGGCATAATAGTGCCATTTGCGTTAGTGGCAGTTACAAGTCTGCCCGGTGTTCCTGTGAGATATTCGTCGTACTGGAACTCAACACCCGAAAGACCCTGGTCATCAGAACCAGTAAAACCGATAACTGAGGATGCCAGCTCACTGTATGGATAGTAACGCTTGTAGTCGTCAAGCAAGGCGATAACGCTGGACAACTGGTACAGCTCCTCAACCTCGTTCATCAGCTGTAAAATCTGTTTCTGCTCTTCGCTTTCGATTTTACGTTTGACAATGGTGTAGTAACTGTCCTGCTTTGTTTTTTCGAGGACGTCTTCCTGTTCCAGATTGAGTATTTCAGCAAGTCGTGTTGCAACATAAGTGCGCTGTTCGTCGTTTTCAAAACTAGCAGGAGAAAGTACAACCTGCCATACCGAAGCGCTCTGTGCAAGAATTTTGCCGTTACGGTCATATATAGTGCCACGCTTTGCGCTGATGGTCGTATCTGAGAGTTGCTGTTGCACAGCTTTTTGCTGGAGATCCTCGCCCACTATGAGCTGAAGATACGCAAGTCTTGAAATCACGGCACCAAAACCAATCGCAAGTATGATGATGAGAAGCCACACAGTACGCTGTCTAAGTCTTTGGTTGGCACCCTTTTGTTTAGCGCTCATAAGGTCACTCTCCTTTCAGTATTTTATTACATAATCAAAGTGAAAATTATCTGAAAATCGTGTCAAAAATATGTAAATTTGCTTATAACGGGTCGTTTGTACGAAAAAATCAATAACCCATAGAATAGCAGAAAAAGAGTTAAGACAAAATCTCAACTCTTACCTTCTACATACTATTACGCTGCGCAAAAAGTTATGACCACAAAGAGGAAAACGCATCGGCAATAGCATCGAAGACGGTGTTACTCTCACTCATAGTGAGCTCAACCTTGTCACCTTCACTCAGGCTGACAAACTCTTTCTGTGAGTTCGAAACTTTAGTCATGCCAAGCTTTTCCTGTGCATACTTTTCAACAACAGCTGTTGATATGCTTGCGTCGACCTTCATCTCAAGCTGAGTATACAAACTCTGCTGTTCCTCAAGCTGACTCTGCGCCGCACTTATCTGCTGGTTAAGCTCGGTTAGCCTAACCTGACCGTGGATGATAAGAGCAACCACCACAACTATCACCAACGCTAATGCCGCAACAAGTGATACATTCATCACGTTGTTCTGTTTACGTTTGTGACGTCTTGAGGTCGGTTTATTCTTATCCCTGCGACCGTCGACATTCGTATTCTGTTTTTTCTTTTCAGGCTTAGGGGCTTGTTTCTTTTCGGGGGTCTTCACTGAAGAAGAGCGAATCTCTTCTTCCTCGAACAAGCGCAGGTCGTAAGCCAGATTACGGTTGTCGTAAATCATCAATACACCCCAACTCAAATTCTGTTTTCCTGATTTTCTGTTCTGGTTTCTGTTTTTGGTTTCTGTTTTTCAGGCGATTGCTATATGTTATAGAAATAATCAAAAGTAGTACACTTACAATATCATCAAAAATTACATTGTTGACACCAATAGTGATTTCAAGGCTATTACAACTAAGTTTAAAAAGCCTTTATATGTCAAAACACAACCCACAATATAGGGTTTTTAGCATTAATTTATCACAATTTATTGTATTTAAAAGAAAATTGTAACACTGTTTACAAGTTTGTTATCATTTTACCACATAGCACATACAAAGTCCATAGTAAATAACTACAAATATAGGTGTTATTTATACATTCGTATAGATGTTTTGACCACTGTTATTCTGCATAAGAATTAAATGGAAATTTTGTGGAATTCTCACAACTTTTCGCATACTCTGAGCTTTGCACTGCGAGAACGCACATTAAGCTCCAACTCTTCATCGCTTGCGATAATCGGCTTGCGGTTAACAAGCTTAGCTTTAGGCTTGTTGCCACACACGCACACAGGAAAATCCTTCGGGCAAGTACAGCCGACACACCACGAAGCCATCTTCTGTTTAACGATTCTGTCCTCAAGCGAATGGAAGGTGATAACCGCCAACCTACCACCGCTTGAAAGCAACTCAAACGCTGAATCAAGACCTCTTTCAAGCACTTCGAGTTCTCGATTCACAGCGATTCTGAGAGCCTGAAAAGTCTTTCTGGCAGGGTGACCATCTCTGCGCACCTTTTGTGGCACGCTGTTTCTGATGATTTCAGCAAGCTCAAGTGTAGTTTCGATTTTCTTTTCTTCTCTTGCTTTTACTATATTTCTCGCGATGGACGAAGCAAACTTCTCCTCGCCGTAGTTATTGATAATGCGTGCAAGCTCAGCATAGTCAAGAGTGTTGACTAAATCAGCCGCGGAAAATCCTTCCTGACTCATTCTCATATCAAGCGGAGCATCCTCATGAAACGAAAATCCACGCTCAGAAGTGTCGAGCTGATGTGACGAAACACCAATATCGAGCATTACACCATCAACGCAGTAGATACCTCGAGCGTTGAGCAGTTCTTTCATATCAGAAAAGTTACCTTTAACGATAATCGAGTTCGGATTATCCTTGAAACGCTCTTTGACACAGCGGATAGCATCAGGGTCCTGATCGATAGAAATCAGCTTACCCTCTTTAAGATGCGACAAAATCTCGGCAGAATGGCCGCCACCACCTGCGGTGCCATCAACATATATGCCGTTTTCGTTTATATTAAGACCATCGATTGTTTCGTGCAGGAGCACCGGAATATGTGAAAAGCTCATTCAGGCCTCACAATCTCAGAAGTTCAAGAGCCTCTTTGACAGACTCTCTCTTCTGCTTTTCGATAAATGCTTCAAAATTATCCTTGTCCCATACCTCGATACGTGTGTCCATACCGACAACGACAATATCTTTTGTAAGAGAGGCATCCTCTCTCAGTTTCTGAGCAATCATCACTCTGCCCTGAGCGCTTACAGAAACCTCGGTAGCAGGTGAGATGAGGATATACTGAAGTGATAACGCTTTGTCCGCAGGGAGATTTCTGATCTGGTTTCTGAGTCTGTCAAACTGTTCAGGAGACAGAATCTGGACACAGTTTTCAAAACCCGATGTAACATAAACAGTATCACCGAGCTCTTCACGGAACTTTGACGGCAGAATAATTCTGCCCTTCTGATCTATTGTCTGATTAGTTGTACCTGAGAACATTCTGCCACCTCCCTTGATTTTATGAATACAATGTTACACAAAATGACACAATATACCACTTATAGAACGATTATATACTATGTATGTCAGAAAATCAAGGCAAAAGTTACGATTTATAACAGAAAATTTACAAATTGAAATTTTCTTGTTCGGAAATTTGCACAAAAATTGTACCCTGAACGCTAAAAGCACCGCCATAACATAAAGAAGACACTATTTTACCAGGAGATTTTCGCAACATCAGTACACTGTCCAAAAACATAAATTTTACTGGTGCTACGCATAGCGGGCAATCATCTCACCCCTACTATTTGACATTTGCGTTACATAACAAAAAGGGTTGTTCCACAAACGTGAAACAACCCATAGTTTGCTAAATATTAACTTACCGCAAAAGTCAGAATATTTTAGTTAGACTTCTTTGTGATACGAAGATTCTGACGTGTCTTTCTGAGCTCTGTGAGCTGTGCTGTGATAGCATCGTCAGTCTTTTTCATAATGTTCTCAACGTAGTCGTTAGCAGCTTTGCGCATTTCAGCAGACTTAGCCTTAACCTCATCGAGGAGCTCTTTAGCCTCTGCTTTTGCAGCACGCATAATCTCTGATTCTTCAATCATAGACTTCTTGCGCTCTTCAGCAGCTCTGATGATGTCCTCAGACTCCTTCTTAGCTTCCGCAATAATCTGACTTCTGTCAGCGACGATGTTCTTTGCCTGTCTTACTTCTGCTGGAAGTGTGTCGCGAAGATCTTCAAGTGTATCGAAGAATTTCTCGGCATCAATCATAACCTTACCGCCAGTCAGCGGTACAGCCTTTGCATCCGCAACCAAATCATGCAACTCGTCAAATAGTTCATCCACTCTCATTTTACTATTCCTTTCTAGTTCCTGTTTTTTAATCGTTCATAAACCTGCTCATGAATACATTTGGGCACGAAAAAACTGATATCGCCACCCAAAGAAGCAATCTGTTTTACCATACTCGAACTCAGATACATATACTGTGAGTCCGATGTCAAAAAGACCGTATCAAGCTCAGGGTTAAGTTTCTTGTTTGTGAGCGCCATCTGAAATTCATACTCAAAATCCGACATAGCTCTCAGACCCTTTACGACAGCCTTCGCGTTTCGCTCCTTTGCGTAATCAGCGAGCAAACCGGAAAAGCCGACTATTTCGATGTTGTCGATACCCTCAAGCGCTTTTTCGAGGAAAGCGATACGCTCATCTGTCGAAAAGCTGGGTGTCTTTGACATATTGACAAGCACCGCAACGATAACCTTATCAAACATCTTTGACGCTCTTTTGATGATATCAACGTGACCGAGAGTAACCGGGTCAAAACTGCCGGGGCAGATAACTGTATTATTCATAGCAGCCCCCTAAAAAAGTCACGAACCACTACATATTGTTATACATAGTCTTCGTGTCGGTATATGCTTACCTTTATTTTACCATAGGTACGTTCTCTGTCAAGAGTAAAGTTGTAATATTTTTGTAATATTTCATCATTTAATGCACTTTCACAAATAATAACGCCGGTTTTTTTCATTCTTTGTGCAACAAGTGGCATAACTTCCTGTATAATTCCCTTGTTATATGGCGGATCAATGAATACTATGTCAAATTCGTCGAGGGTATTACGAATGAAATTAACCGAATCAGCGTTGTATACACGAGCAAACTGTTTCAAGTTTGTAACCGACAAATTACTCTCTATCACCTTTACCGCTGCTCTGCTTTTGTCAACAAAAGTCGCCTTTGCACAACCACGCGACAAAGCTTCGATTCCCATCTGGCCACATCCTGCAAATAAATCCAGAAAATGTCTACCCTCCAGCTCAAACTGTACAGCGGAAAAAATCGCTTCTTTTACTTTATCTGTTGTAGGCCTTACATCGTCACCCTTGAGGGTTTCCAGTATTCTGCCTCTTGCTTTTCCTGTAATAACTCGCATAAGCTTCCTTCCTTAATCGTTGTGAAAATACCTGTACACAGCTACAGCGCTATCGTGGGTCATCTTTGGCGCTGACTCAAGCTCTGTCAGGGATGCGTTCTTTATATTCTCAAGCGTCCTGAAATATTTGAGCAAAGCTTTTGCTCTTACTTCTCCGATACCATCTATTTTAACAAGAGTCGATGATTTCATCGACTTTTTACGACTCTGGTGATGATAACCGATTGCAAAACGGTGCACTTCATCCTGAATCGATGTCACAAAGCTGAACACGCTCTGATTCGGTCTGATTGCAATCTCACCGCTATCGGATACAATCGCACGGGTGCGGTGTTTGTCGTCCTTTACCATACCGAAAAGCGGAACATCTATCCCTAGTTTTTCGAGCACAGGTCTTACTGCACCTACCTGTCCTTTACCACCATCAAGCAGTATAAGGTCCGGTAACTTTGCAAACCCTTCATCTGCATCGCTGTCGCAGTTTTTGGCTTTCTGGTACTCAGTAAAACGACGGGTAAGCACTTCTTCCATAGAGCCGTAGTCGTCCTGTCCCGAAAAAGATTTTATCTTGAATTTTTTATATGCTGATTTTTTAGGTTTTGCGTTTTCAAACACTACCATACCCGCAACATTTTCAGCACCCGCTGTGTTAGAAATATCGTATGACTCAATATAATACGGAACCTTTTCAAGTCCGAGTATTTCTTTCAAATCCTCAAGCACGGCGGCTTGTCTGCCAAGCATTCCGTCAATTTGTCCCAGTGCTTCAAACGCGTTCTGTTTGCACATATCAACAAGATGCTTCTGGTCACCGATTTTAGGGACGCTGATATATGCACGCTTACCACGTTTTTCGCTAAGCCACTGCTGTAAAACTTCGCTGTCATCAATTTCACAATCAAGCACAACATAGCGCGGAACATCGTCACGAATGGTGTAATATCTGAGGATAAACTCGCTTCTCACAGCAGAGTCATCGCACGGGTCCTCGACAATGAAATTTTCTCTGTCAAAAAGTCTGCCACCGCTGAAACGGAAAACTTCAAACGAACCCTTTTTACCGTTGCCTGCAAAGGCGATAACATCCTGTTCTTCGACAACTGCATTAACCACCTTTTGCTTATCACGCATCTTTTTGATTGAGTTTATCTGGTCACGGATTTTTGCGGCACGTTCAAAGTCAAGCATATCGGATGCTTCCATCATTTTTTCTGTTAGCAATCTGATAGATTTTGCATCTCCGCCTTTTAAGAACTCAAGTGCTTCGTCAACATATTCGTTGTAGTCTTTGAGTTTGACTCTGCCTGTGCATGGAGCACAGCACTGCTTTATATGAAAATTCAGGCACGGTCTGCCTTTTCTGAAATCTTGTGGGAATTTTCGGTTGCAAGTCGGCAATTTAAAAATCTTCTGTGCCTGTTCAACACTGTTTTTTACGTAATAACTACTTTTGTACGGACCAATATATGTTGCGTCATCATCAGATTTCTGCAACACATAAGAAATTCGTCGCCACTCTTCATTTGAGACTCGTACATAGCTGTAGCCTTTGTCATCTTTTAAAAGAATATTATACTTAGGCGAGTGCTGTTTTATGAGACTGCACTCAAGAATAAGCGCCTCAAACTCAGAATCTGTGATGATATATTCAAAATCGTGAACATTCTCAACCATTCGTCGCACTTTTTCGCTGTGGTTATTCTGTGAACCGAAATACTGGCTGACACGATTTTTCAGAGCCTTGGCTTTGCCGATATAGATAATCTCCAAATGTTTGTTTTTCATAATATAAACACCCGGTGAAAGCGGTAATGCCATCGCTTTCTTTCTGAGCTCTTTCAGCTTTTCGTTCACAAAATCACCTCCGTACATATATCCGTACATCTACAAACCTTCTCATTTTAAATATAAAGTAAACTGAGCGTTTTGTAAAGTGGAATATTTTATATGTGTAAAATGCCACCTGTTCTTACTGGCGACTTTGAGCAAACAAAAAAGGCGAAGTTTGCACTCCGCCTTTACGCAACATAAAAATATATTAAAATTATTCAGCAAAACCTGACTCAACAAGAGCAACAAGACCCTCAACTGCATCTGTCTCGTCTGAACCATCAGCGTAGATAGTGATTGTTGTACCACCGATGATGCCAAGTGAGAGCACGCCGAGAAGGCTCTTAGCGTTTACCTTTCTCTCGTCCTTCTCTACCCATACAGTTGCCTTGAACTCATTAGCTTTCTGAATGAAAAATGTTGCTGGACGAGCGTGAAGACCAGCTTTGTTCTGAACTAATACTTCCTTAGTGTACATTCTTAAACCCTCTCTTTTGTTTGCAAAATAATTTGTTACTACTGTGAACAGGGGATTCTGTTCGATGTTAGTATTATATCTACAAAAATCGCGTTGGTCAACCGTGATGGTACATTTTTGTTTTGATAGATAACAAGTAATTTTTTACAAACTCGTTTCTTGTGCAAAACTGCTAAAATGTTGATAACTTTTTGTACTTACCATACAAGACAAAAAAGAGTAACATCGTAAAAACATAGATAAAAACAGGGTTTTACTCACTTTCTTCACATTTCATTATACTAAGAGCAAGTGCCCTCTCTTTGTCTGTCAACTGTGCTTTTTCTATCATATCGGGACGTTTTTTGGCAGTATTGACAATGGACTGTTCACGTCGCCATTTGTCAACGTTTTCGTGATGTCCCGATAAAAGCACCGGTGGCACCTCTCTGCCACGCCACACCTGTGGGCGTGTATACTGAGGGTATTCGAGCAAGCCATCGTAGTGACTCTCTTTAGTAAAACACTCGTCCTCTGAAAGCACACCTTTTTCCATTCTTGCCAACGCGTCTACAAATACAAGTGTCGGCAATTCGCCACCTGTTAATACATAATCTCCGATGGAAATTTCTTCGTCAATCAGTTCGTCGATAACACGCTGATCAACACCCTCATAGTGACCACAAAGCACACAGATATTCTTATGCTTTGAGCTGATATCAATAAGCTTCTGCTGATTGAGAACATTCCCCTGCGGTGACATATACACAAAGTACGGTTTTTCGTCGAGGTCTTTACAGATATCTTCAAAACACAGTGCGATAGGCTCAGTCATCATAAGCATCCCCTTGCCTCCGCCGTATGGAGCGTCATCAACGTGGCGATGCTTATCAAACGCAAATTCTCTGAGTTGGTGACATTTGATTTCAAGCACGCCTTTTTTCTGGGCTCTGCCGATAATCGACTCGTTGAGCACTGTTTCCATCATTTCAGGAAACAAAGTTATAACATCAATCCTCATCAGAGAACAATCCTTTCATCGGTGTAATTCTGATAACTCCACCTTCAACATCAACCTCCTGAACGATATCAGGGATAGCAGGAATATAGTACATCTTTGAATCTTCACCCTTCATTTCGTACACATCGTTGGAGCCTGTTCTCAGAACATCCTTCACAGTACCGTAAACTTCACCGGTTGTGCTGTCAGTAATTTCAAGACCGATTAAATCCTGCACAAAATGCACACCCTTATCAAGCTTCATATCAGAACGCTTGATGTAGAGAACTTTACCTCTGAGCAAATCAGCCTGTTCGATAGTATCAACACCCGGTATTTTCATCAGCACCATATTTTTGTGAGCACGTGACTGCACTTTGATTTTCTCTTTACCCTCTTCAAAATAGAGAGTTTTGAACTTTGCGAGCACCTGTGGTGAATCACACCAGCACTCAACGCGCATTTCACCACGCACTCCGTGAGTACCGACAATTTTTCCGCCTTCTAAAAACTTTTTAACCATAATCTTCACCTGCTAATTTATTTCAAAGTGATTTTATCACATCTGTGTGAAATAGTAAAGCAAAAAGAAAAGCGGTGCTTTCGCACCGCAAATCTCCAAATTGTTTTAGTCGATTTCGACCATAATTTTCTCGTTGCTTCTGATAGCAGCAGAGCGAGCAACAGTACGGATAGCCTTAGCTATTCTGCCCTGTTTACCGATGATTCTGCCCATATCGTTTTCAGCAACGTGGATGTGATACACGATTGTGCCCTCTTCGTTTGGCTCGTCCTGTGTAACAGTAACTTCGTCAGGCTGCTCAACAAGACCCTTTGCAATCGTTAAGAGTAAATCCTTCATGAAAACAGTTTCCTTTCAAAAATTAGAGAATACCGTTCTTCTTGAAGAGGTTCTTAACAGTATCTGTAGGCTGTGCACCCTTAGCGATCCACTCCTTAACCTTATCAGCGTCAACCTTAACCTCTGATGGCTCTGTGAGTGGGTTGTATGTGCCGATTTCCTCGATGAAACGACCATCTCTTGGATATCTTGAGTCAGCAACTACGATTCTGTAGAAAGGCGATTTCTTAGCACCCATTCTTCTTAATCTGATTTTTACCATTGTTTTTTCCTCCAATAAATATATTACTTTTTATATATATTACCAATGTAAATTATTGGCATAAAGACTTGTGTTTTGCGTCATTTAAAACCCAGGGAAACCACCGTTTCCACCCATTGGCGGACCACCAAGTCCCGGAAGGTTAGGCATACGCTTGCCTCGTTTTGCTTTTGATGTGAACTGCTTCATCATCTTCTGTGTCTGCTCAAGCTGTTTGATAAGTCGGTTGACCTCTTCCACTGAGCGACCACTACCTGCAGCAATTCTCTTTTTACGTGATGGATTGATGAGAGAAGGTTTTGCTCTCTCTTCCTTTGTCATCGAAAGGATAATAGCCTTGCACCAGTCGATCTGACGTTCGTTGATATCAACATCATCAAGCTTGTTTCCGATGCCTGGAATCTTTGATAAAAGGCCCTTGAGCGGTCCCATATTCTGAATCTGCTCAAACTGGTCGTAAAGGTCATTGAAATCCATTTTGTTCTTGAGCATTTTTTCTGCAAGCTGTTCAGCTTTTTTTGCATCGAGCTTCTGCTCAGCTTCCTCGATAAGTGTGAGCACGTCACCCATACCAAGGATTCTGTTAGCCATTCTGTCAGGATGGAAAACCTCTAAATCTTCGAGCTTTTCTCCCACACCTGAGAATTTAATAGGACAACCAGTAACTTCCTTTACAGAAAGCGCCGCACCGCCACGGGTGTCACCGTCAAGCTTTGTAAGAATAACACCTGTTATGTCAAGTAGCTCGTTGAATGTCTTTGCAACATTTACTGCATCCTGACCTGTCATCGAGTCGATAACAAGGAGAATTTCGTCTACTTTAACCTCGGCTTTGATATTCTTGAGCTCAGTCATCAGTGCTTCGTCAATGTGAAGTCGACCGGCAGTATCGAGGATAACGATATCATTACCGTAGTCCTTAGCACGTTTGATAGCTTCCTTAGCGATTTTAACAGGATTTTCCTGACCCATTTCAAAAACAGGAGCACCCGCTTTTTCACCGACAACTTTCAGCTGCTGAATAGCAGCAGGACGATATATATCACAAGCAACCAGAAGTGGTCTGTGATTCTGCTTTTTGAGATGAAGAGCAAGCTTAGCTGCGTGGGTTGTTTTACCAGCACCCTGCAGACCGCACATCATAATGACTGTCGGCGGTTTTGACGCAAAGTTGAGTCGTGAATTTTCAGAACCCATCAGTGCTGTAAGCTCTTCGTTTACAATTTTGATAACCATCTGTGCAGGAGTAAGACT
>JAZSHE010000075.1:0-7360 GCA_045533085.1 Ruminococcus sp. | reverse complement strand
CATTGTATTCAACACACTACAACAGAACAGAGGATTCACCATGCGGTGATGATCTGATGCTTATGTACTTTACATCAGGTACATCAGGTTATCCTAAGATTGCCGCTCACAACTACAGATATCCTCTTGGACATTTCCATACAGCAAAATACTGGCACAATGTTGATCCTGAGGGTCTTCACTACACAATTTCAGATACTGGCTGGGCAAAGGCTATGTGGGGTAAACTCTACGGCCAGTGGCTGTGCGAAGCGGCAACATTCGTTTATGACTTTGATCGCTTTGACGCTACCGATATCCTGCCTATGTTTGCAAAATACAAGATTACAACTTTCTGTGCACCACCTACAATGCTCAGAATGATGGTAAAACAGGACATCTCAAAGTATGATTTCTCATCAGTTCAGCACATGACAACTGCTGGTGAAGCATTAAACCCTGAGGTTTATCGTCAGTTTGAAAAGGCTACAGGCCTCCAGATTATCGAAGGCTTTGGCCAGACAGAGAGTACAATGATTGTCGGCAATATGACAGGTGCTAAGCACAAAATCGGTTCAATGGGCAAGCCTGCTCCTATCTATGATGTTATGCTTGTTGATGCTGATGGTAACGAGGTGCCTGATGGTGAGCCTGGTGAAATCGTTGTTAACCTCAAGAACGGTCACCCATGCGGTTTGTTCGTTGGTTACTACGGCGATGAAGAAAAGACCAGAGAAGTTATGCACGATGGTGTTTATCATACAGGTGACGTTGCGTGGCGTGATGAAGATGGTTTCTTCTTCTACGAAGGTCGTGTTGACGACGTTATCAAGTCATCCGGTTACCGTATCGGACCATTTGAGATCGAGTCTGTTATCATGGAGCTTCCATACGTACTCGAGTGCGGTGTTTCTGCTGCTCCTGACGAAGTGCGTGGCCAGATTGTAAAGGCTTCTATCGTTCTTACAAAGGGCACAGTAGCAAGCGATGATCTTAAGAAAGAAATTCAGACTTATGTAAAGAGCCGTACAGCTCCTTACAAGTATCCACGCCTTGTTGTGTTCAGAGATGAACTTCCAAAGACAGTAAGTGGCAAAATCCAGAGAAATAAGCTTTGATTTAGTATATTAATAGTTATGAAAGAGTTTAAAAGAATCACACTTTTATGCGGACACTACGGTAGTGGCAAAACAAATGTCGCTGTAAATATGGCATTGGCTTTGAAAAAGCAGCGTGATAGGGTTGCGATTGCTGATCTTGATATTGTCAATCCGTACTTCCGCTCTAAGGATAGCATTTCTGATTTTCAGGAAAACGGCATTCGCCTCATCTGTTCAGAGTATGCTAACTCAAATGTCGACATCCCTGCTTTACCGCAGGATATGTACGCAATAACCGATGATAAAGAGCTTTCTGTTATCATCGACGTTGGTGGCGATGATCGTGGAGCACTCGCTCTTGGCAGATTAGCGCCAAAGATTATTCAAGAAAACGACTACGAGATGCTGATGGTCATAAACTGCTATCGTCCGCTGACCCGTGACGCTGAGTCTACTATTGAGGTTATGCGTGAAATCGAGTACGCAGGACACATCAAATTCACAGGAATAGTCAATAATTCAAATTTAGGTGTTGCAACAACACCTGAAGATGTGTTAAAATCAGTAGAATACGCACAGGAAGTGTCAGAAGAATCAGGACTTCCTGTTGTGTATACAACTGTTTGTGAAAACATATATAATGACTTATGCGACAAGATCGAAAATCTCTTGCCACTGAGTCTTCAGGCAAGACCTGTATAAGATTAAAAGGAAAGGGAGAGTTTTTAATGGCTAAATTAACATTTAAAACAGACAACTGCAAGGGTTGCGGACTGTGCGTAGAAGCGTGTCCGAAGAACTTGCTCATCCTTGCAAAAGACGAAATCAACAAAAAGGGTCACCATCCTGCTGTTATCACTGACGAGAGCAGCTGTATCGGTTGTGCTTTCTGCGCAACAATGTGCCCTGGCTGCGTTATTAAGGTAGAGAGGTGAGAAAAATGGCAGAGAAAGTTTTGATGAAAGGTAACGAAGCTATTGCTGAGGCTGCTATTTTAGCTGGTTGCAAGCACTACTTCGGCTATCCTATTACTCCACAGACAGAAATCGCTGCTTATATGGCAAAGAAAATGCCAAAAATCGGCGGTTGTTTCTTACAGGCTGAAAGTGAAGTTGCCGCTATCAATATGGTATACGGTGTAGCTTCAACCGGTAAGCGTGTTATGACATCTTCATCTTCACCGGGAATTTCGCTTAAGAGCGAAGGTCTTTCTTATATGGCAGGTTCAGACCTTCCATGTTTAGTAGTAAACGTACAGCGTGGCGGTCCTGGTCTTGGTGGTATCCAGCCTAGCCAGGCAGACTATTTTCAGGCTACAAAGGGCGGCGGTCACGGCGACTTCAAAATGATCGTTTTAGCTCCTGCTTCAGTTCAGGAAATGGCTGAGCTCACAGTAAAAGGCTTTGAGCTTGCTGACAAGTACAGAATGACTTCTATGATTTTAGCAGACGGTACAATGGGCCAGATGATGGAGCGTGTTGAACTTGAATTTGACATTAAAGAGCGTCCACAAACTCCATGGGCTACAACAGGTACAAAGATGGAGCGTGAGCACAACATCGTTAACTCACTCTCACTTGTAGCTGAAGAGCTCGAGCAGTTAAACTTTGCACGCTATGAGCGTTATGCGCAGGTTGAAGCTAACGAAGCGATGTACGAAGAGTATATGACAGAAGATGCTGACATCATTATCGCAGCATTTGGTATCGCTGCCCGTGTATCAAAGAACGCTATCGTTGAAGCAAGAAAGCAGGGCATCAAGGTAGGTCTTATCCGTCCAATCACACTCTGGCCATTCCCTAAGGCTCCATTTGAAAAGATTGCTGATACAGCAAAGGCTGTTATCTCAGTTGAGCTTTCAATGGGCCAGATGATTGAAGACGTTAAGCTTGCTACACAGTGCAAGGTTCCTGTAACACTTTGCAACCGTGTTGGTGGTATGATCCCATCCCCTGAGCAGGTGCTCGAAGCTATCATTGAAGCTGATAAAAACGGAGGTGCAAACTAATGGCAGTAGTATTTGATAAACCACATGCTCTGGCAGACGTGCCTATGCACTATTGTCCGGGTTGTTTACACGGTGTTGTACACCGTCTTGTTGCTGAGGTTATCGACGAGCTCGGCATCGAGGGCAGAACTATCGGTATCGCTCCGGTTGGTTGCTCAGTTATGGCATATAATTATTTCAACTGCGATATGATTGAGGCGGCTCATGGTCGTGCTCCTGCAGTTGCAACAGGTGTTAAGCGTTCAGACCCTGAGAACAACATCGTATTTACATATCAGGGTGATGGTGACCTCGCTTCTATCGGTATGGCTGAAACAGTACACTCAGCTGCTCGAAACGAGAATATCACAGTTATCTTCATCAACAACGCTATTTATGGTATGACAGGTGGCCAGATGGCTCCAACATCACTTCCTGGTCAGGTAACACAGACTTCTCCATACGGCAGAGATGTTAACCACTGCGGTTATCCAATCCGTGTTTGTGAGATGCTCTCTGAGCTTGAAGGTCCTGAGTACCTCGAGCGTGTTACAGTAAACAGCGTTAAGAATATCAAAAACGCTAAGAAAGCTATCAAAAAGGCGTTCCAGAACCAGATCGACGGCAAAGGTTTCTCACTCGTTGAGGTTGTATCTTCTTGCCCAACAAACTGGGGTATGACTCCGATTGATGCGTTAAAGTGGATTGATGAGAAAATGCTTCCATACTACCCACTCGACGTTTATAAAGACAGATCAGCTGAAAAGGAGGAAGCATAATGGCTACAACACAGTTTTTATTCTCTGGTTTTGGCGGTCAGGGCATCCTCTTTGCAGGTAAGTTCATCGCTTACAAAGGTCTTACAGCAGGCAAGCAGGTATCTTGGCTCCCATCTTATGGTCCTGAAATGCGTGGTGGTACAGCTTCTTGTTCAGTAATCGTTTCTGACGAGCCAGTTGGTTCACCAATCGTTTCACAGCCAGATGTTCTGGTTGCTCTTAACCTTCCTTCACTCGATCGCTTCGAAAAGGATGTTAAGCCTGGCGGATTTATTTTTGCGGATTCAACACTCATCGAGCGTAAAGTCGAGCGTGATGATGTTAATGTTTTCTACATTCCAGCCACACAGCTCGCATCTGATAACGGTATGCCAACACTTGCTAATATGATCGTTATGGGCAAGATGCTCAAAGAACTCGGTGATTACACTGCTGAGGGCATCGAAAACGGCTTGAAGAAAGTTATTTCTGCAAAGCGTGCTGATATGATGGGTCTTAACATCAAGGCTCTCGAAATTGGTGCAAACAACTAAGAATCGCACTATACATACATTCATTAAGAAGGTGTTTTAATTGAATATCACAATCACAAAAACAACTGCTCCAAAGGCTAAACCTGATGAGTCATCTTTAGGCTTTGGTAAGATTTTCACAGACCATATGTTTATGATGGATTACAACAAGGAAACAGGTTGGACAAATGCCCGAATCGTTCCATTTGAGAACCTTTCTATCCACCCTGCTTCAACTGTACTCCACTATGGTTCAGAGATTTTTGAGGGTTTGAAAGCATACAGACGCGAAGACGGCAAAGTTCAGCTTTTCAGACCAATTGAGAACATCCGCAGAATGAACCGCTCTGCTGAGCGTCTTTGCTTACCTGAACTTCCAGAGGAAGAAGCTTTAGAAGCACTCTTAAAGTTCGTTGAGGTTGAGCAGGATTGGACACCATCTGCTGATGGCACATCACTTTACCTTAGACCATTCCTCTTTGGTAACGATGAGTCTTTAGGTGTTCACGCTGTTGCAAACGCAACATTTATTATCATCGCTTCTCCAGTTGGTTCTTACTACCCAGAGGGTATCAATCCGGTTAAGATTATGATTGAGTCTGAGGATGTTCGTGCAGTAAAGGGCGGTACAGGTTACGCTAAGTGTGGCGGTAACTACGCTGCTTCTAACCGTGCAGGTGAGCGTGCAGCTCAGCAGGGTTACTCACAGGTTCTCTGGCTTGACGGTGTAGAGCGTAAGTACATCGAAGAAGTTGGCGCTATGAACGTAATGTTCAAAATCGACGGCGAAATCGTTACACCAATGCTCTCAGGTTCAATTCTCCCTGGTATCACTCGTATGAGCTGTCTTGAAGTTTTACGTAGCGAGGGCTACAACGTTTCTGAGCGTCTGCTCTCAATCGACGAGCTCGAAGAAGCTATGGAATCAGGCAAGCTCGAGGAAGCTTGGGGTTGCGGTACAGCTGCTGTTATTTCACCAATCGGCGAGCTTTGCTACAAGGGCAAGAAGTACGCTGTAAACAATGGTGAAATCGGTCAGACAACTCAGTATCTCTACGATACACTCACTGGCATTCAGTGGGGTAAGGTTGAGGACAAATTCAATTGGATAGTTGAACTGTAAGCGTCTGAGCACCGTAGTCCTCAAAAGTCGAAGACGAGTCTGTATTTTCTGCTTTGACGAAGTCAACACAGAAAATCAACGCGAGACTGTGGACTTTTGAGGAAGAGCGCAGGTGAACGAGGCGTGATATTAAGCGTCTGAGCACCCAAACCTTTTGTTCATACAAAATCCGGTTCCCCTTACACAGGGGGGCCGTTTTTTTGTCCATGTTTGCAAAATCATTTTAAACAAAAACAAAAGCGCAAATTCATAAATTATGTCAATAGTTAGGCGAATCTTATGGTGATATAATTACGATGTATAGGAAAACATCGGAGGTAATAGATGTGAAAAGAATAGTATCTTTACTGATAATTTTGATAATAATATTCAGCGTTTTTTCAATCCCGTTATTTACTGCAAATGCGAATTCTGATACAACAAGGATATATGAGACATACGGTGATTTCGATTGCACATTGTTAACAGATGGAACTGTGAAAATTGAAAAATATAACGGCTCAGCAACAGCTGTCGATGTTCCATCATCACTTGATGGATACAAGGTAACAAGCCTTGGCGATTATGCGTTTTATGATTGTGGAAGTTTAGTGACAATTACAATTCCGGAGAGCGTGAAAAGTATAAGCAATTCTGCATTTAATAATTGCGAAGAACTCTCTGAGATTAAAATTGACAGTAACAACAAATTTTACGATAGCCGTGAAAATTGTAACGCAATCATCGAGACTAAAACAAACACACTGATTTCTGGTTGCAAAAATACTGAAATTCCTGACAGCGTGAAAAGCATCGGAGAGGGAGCGTTTACCGGTTGTGTAAATCTTACATCCGTTACAATTCCTCAAGGTGTAACAAGTATTGGTGGGGCTGCGTTTATCTGGTGCGAAAACCTTACATCAGTTATAATTTCTGAAAGCGTAGAAAGTATAGGCGAAGGCGTCTTCCATGAATGTGACAGCCTTTCTGAAATCAAAGTTGACAGCAACAACAAATTTTATGACAGCCGTGAAAACTGCAACGCGGTTATCGAGAGTAAAACAAATACTTTGCTGTTTGGCTGTATGAATACTGTAATCCCAGACGGAGTGACAAGCATAGCAGAAGATGCCTTCTGGTGTTGTGAGGGGCTTACCGAGATTACTATTCCGCAAAGCGTACAGAGCATAGGTGATGGTGCATTCAGCAGTTGCGTAAGCCTTACGTCGATTACAATTCCTGAAACCGTTAAGAGTATAGGCGAGGATGCGTTTTATACAAAAGAAGACAATATTTGTTTGATTGTATATAAAAATTCGTACGCATATAAATACGCGAAGTCAAACAAAATCAGTTATGAGCTTGTTGACTCAGATGATAGTTCATCAAGCGAAGTATCAACTTTTAATTTCACTGATATTCTGGTGTGTGTAGCTATACTGATAGTGCTTGTTATAACAGCTTTGTGTGTGCTGAAAATGATAAAGAAGCGACGAGCACCATAACCTTCAACACACAGACATGAAAACGACGGTTATTTATGCCGATTTACGAGGTAGTGTTATCTGTTTTTTCTGATGTAGCAGGTGTAGCAGCAAATATATTAGGTTTTTATATTACTCTTTTATAGATACTAACTTTTTACCTGCTACATCTGCTACAAACTTTATTTAATACTTTCAGCAACGCTTTAAGTTTTTATTCTCACAGCGTTCAGGATAGTTTGCACTTGTGTGCTTTAGCTTTCTTTTGTAGTCAAATCTCACACACAGACAAACTGCAATCGGGATATATGTTGTGAAACTCAGAAAAATCACAGTAACTTGTTGACATATCAAGGTTGTTGTGATATATTAGTAACAATCATTTTTTATCACAAATGCGATGAAGAAATTATTTTT
>JAZSHE010000145.1:0-2839 GCA_045533085.1 Ruminococcus sp. | reverse complement strand
GGCTGGAACCAGTGAGTGTAGTGTGTACACCCCTTTTCGATTGCCCATTCTTTCATAGCTTCTGCTACAATGTTAGCAACGGCGATATCGAGTGACTCGCCGTTTACAATAGTAGCTTTCAGCGCTTCGTATGTGTCTTTTGGCAGACGTTCTTTCATCACCTGTTCGTTAAAAACGTCAATGCCGAAAATGCTCGGAACATCTATCATAAAAGTGCTCTCCTCAAAATGAAAATAATGTAGAAAATATAGCAAAAGTATAGTCTTTAAGGCGTTTTTTGTCAAGCGTATAACAACCGTTTTGTGGTGGTTTTTGGACATTGAAAAAGCTGTAATAAAGCCTGTGTATTGTAAACTTATGTGCGTTATGCTATAATATCTATATATTGTTATGCAGGAAAGGTGACCAAAATGTTGAAATTCACAAAAATGCACGGAATCGGTAATGATTATGTTTACATAAATGCGATAGAGCAAAAAATTGAGGACCCTAACGCCTTAGCTATAAAACTATCTGATAGACGTTTTTCGATTGGCGGTGATGGAGTTATTCTTATTTGTCCTAGCGATGTCGCTGATGCGAAGATGCGTATGTTCAATGCTGACGGTAGTGAGGGCAAAATGTGTGGTAACGGAGTTAGATGTGTCGGCAAGTATGTTTACGATAACCTCATCGAAGATAAATCAAGAGATACTATTGCTATTGAAACTTTAAGCGGTATCAAAACTATGAAAATTACAGCAGTTGAAGGTAAGGCAGAGCTTTTACAGGTTGATATGGGAAAAGCTGAGCTTAAAGCTGAGAATATTCCTGCAGTTTTTGAGGGATGTGAAACAGTTGTTGCAAAGCCACTTTTAGTCAATGGCAAAGAGCACGATGTTACTTGTGTTTCAATGGGTAATCCGCATTGTGTCACTTTTGTTGACGATGTTGACTCATTAGAGCTTGAGAAAATCGGCCCATATTTTGAAAAGCACTCTGCTTTTCCAGAGCAGGTTAACACCGAGTTTGTTAAGGTGATTGATGACCATACGCTGCAGATGCGCGTGTGGGAGCGTGGCTCGGGCGAAACATGGGCGTGTGGTACGGGTGCGTGTGCAACCGCTGTTGCCGCAGTTGAAAACGGCTACTGCAAAAAAGGCGAAGACATCACCGTGCACCTTCGTGGTGGTGATCTCATTATCAATTATACCGATGAACGTGTGCTGATGACAGGCCCTGCGACCAAGGTGTTTGACGGCGAGATTGAGGTGTGATTTTGTTGTATATAATGCTGAAATGATTATGTTAATCCCTACCAATAGCGGTGGGGATTTTTTGTGTAATAGTGCTTTTGGTTTGTTAAGATTAATAAACGAGAGTTTAGAATTGTGTGCACTTTGTCGCTTCGTTTCGAGTGGTTTTGTATGATAGAATTAAATCAGGATGAGCACAAATAAAATGTGAACAGAAAAACTAAAAATTATTAAAAATATTGAAACCAAAACGCGTTTTTGTGCGTTTTATTTATGAAAGGGTTTATCCGATTTTTTATTTTCACTTCAGGAGGCGAGATTATGAATAAGATTATAAGTATTTTATTAGTTATTGTAATGCTGGTATCTGTTATGAGTGTGTCAGCATTCGCTGTTGAAAAGGATTTTTCTCAGTTTAAATACTACGACAAAATTGTAGAGTATTTCGACGAATACTATGAAGATGAGATTCAGTATGTCTATGACGAGGTGTATTACCACTATTCAGACGATAATACTGAAGAACCTGACTGGTCATTGATTTTCTGTGGTTTTTGTCCCCAGCCGATAGAAGCTAAATACGGCACTCTGGTAGGAGATAGAATTTTGTCAGTAGTTGGTGGCGGTTGTTCAGGGTTTGTGGACGGTTATGGTGTTTATGTCAGGGAAACTGACTCTTTTATTACATTAAGACAGAATACTTTAGAAGAAATTTGTGAGCAGTGTCCTGATTTTATCAAGTCTATTGAAGAAAACGAAATCGGTCAGCAATTCGGCGATGTTGACAATGATGGCGAGTTGTCTGTTATAGATGTTACATATATACAACGATTCCTTGCTCAATGTTATGACTTTATCCAGACTTACTTTGTCGTGAGCTTAGACGGAGGAAAAGACCATATCATAGTTCCTGACTTCGACCGCGATGGTACTACGACAATTCTGGATGCAACAGCTATTCAGCTAAAGCTCGCTGGCTTGTACGGTGAGCCACAGTATGATGACGAACTTGTGTATGTTGAATATGACCGAGTGTTCTATCCGAACACTTATCCCGAAAAGCCTGAGAAATGCGTTGCACTCGATTATGAGGTGAAAGTAAATTCAGGCTATTTCGGTTGTTCAACAAAGCTCGGATATCCCGATACTTTTATGGCAATTATCAAAAACAAAGAACAGTATGAGTATATTTTTGAAGAATCTCGCTATATCAATTATGACGAGGAAATTTTCAAAACCCATTGGCTTGTGGCGTCTATGGTGTACACAACTTGTGGTGAAGGTGTA
Organism: Ruminococcus sp.; assembly: GCA_045533085.1. GTDB lineage: Bacteria > Bacillota > Clostridia > Oscillospirales > Acutalibacteraceae > Ruminococcoides. The sequence continues at coordinate 317 of JAZSHE010000145.1, read as the reverse complement.
GCAAAGATAGATACAGTGGATGTTTTTGGGGATACTTTGTATGTCAGTGTCGATGAATACATTGTTGTCCCTGATGATGAGATGCTTACTGACGTTATGCTACCATTTGTTTCTCTGGTTGCTGTTGAAAAAGAAAAGCTAGCGTATGTGACAGATGTTGTCAGAGTAGAATGATGAACATATAAAAACGAACACCCGACAAGGGTTATCCTTGTCGGGTGTCTTTATGTATGTTCGAAATTAAAATGCGATTTTCTCAGCGATGTATGCTTTGAGTTCGTCAATTTTGATTCTTACCTGCTCCATTGTGTCACGGT
>JAZSHE010000169.1:0-8008 GCA_045533085.1 Ruminococcus sp. | reverse complement strand
ATTAAATCATCTTGGTCATAACCGGCTGAATAATACTTTTTAATTATATGAGCTACAAGTCTCAGATTGTGTTCGACAAGTTTGTTTCGTGCTTCATTGTCGCCTTTTGATGCAAGTGAGATATATTTTTCTTCTTTCCTTTTTGTAAGTGGTTTAGGAAAAGTATCGCTATTGCAGATATGTAAAATAAATAAAAACAGATATTCGCTGAAAAAACTTAAAAGCTCAAACATAAAAAACACTCCGTAAGAAGAATTATAACAATTCTATTCACGGAGTGTTTTAATTTTGCAAGTCCTGATATTAAATTATTCGTTTGTTCCGAACTCTTCCAGAGTCAGTCCTTTGTTGTGTTCGAGTGCCCAGTTAATGCTCCAGAAACTTCTGAACAGCAGAAGCTTTCTATCCTTGAAATCAGCTACAATTTTTGTGTCTGATGCAAGGTCTAGGGATTTTACATCACAATCAGAAGTAATCCAACGGATAAACTGGAAAGGTGTTGGTGTCATAATGATATCGCAGTTGTATTCGTTTTCAAGTCTGTGTTTAAGAACGTCGAACTGAAGAACACCAACCACGCCGACAATAACTTCTTCCATACCAGAATCTGGTTCATGGAATATCTGGATAGCACCTTCCTGAGCTATCTGGTTGATACCCTTAACAAACTGTTTACGTTTCATTGTATCTTTTTGACGTACAAGAGCAAAGTGCTCAGGTGCGAATGTAGGGATACCTTTGAACCTGAACTTCTGACCAGGTGTCACGATTGTATCACCTATTGAGAATAAACCTGGATCAAATACGCCGATGATATCGCCAGCGTATGCTTCTTCAACAATTTCACGCTCTTGAGCCATAATTTGCTGTGGTTGAGATAATCGCATTTTACGATCACTTTGTGCGTGATACACTTCCATATTCTTTTCGAATTTTCCAGAACAAATTCGCATAAATGCAACTCTATCGCGGTGTGCTTTGTTCATATTAGCCTGAATTTTGAATACAAATGCAGAGAAAAAGTCAGAATCCGGTTCGATAATTTTGTCACTTGTTTCTCTTGGTAACGGACTTGTGGTGAGAGTCAAAAATTCTTTTAAGAATGGTTCTACACCAAAGTTTGTTAAAGCTGAGCCAAAGAATACAGGAGTGAGCTTTCCGCTTCTTACGCGTTCAAGGTCAAATTCATCACCTGCACCATCAAGAAGTTCAATATCCTCGAGCAACTGGTCTTTCTGACCATAGAAAAGTTTTGAATCAAGATCCGGATCATCAAGTGATAACTCTTCTTTTTCTACTTCTTTTTGTCCGTTGTTTGCAGTGAAAGACAGAATTTTGTTTTGTTTTCTGTCGTATACACCCTTGAACTCTTTACCAGAGCCAATTGGCCAGTTCATCGGACAGGTGTTGATGCCGAGAACGTTCTCAATATCTTCAAGAAGTTCAAAAGGATTCTTTGAATCTCTGTCCATCTTGTTAATAAATGTGATAATCGGAATATTTCTCATCACACATACTTTGAACAGTTTGATTGTTTGGTTCTCAACACCTTTTGATGCGTCTATTACCATTACAGCGCTATCTGCAGCCATAAGTGTTCTGTATGTGTCCTCAGTGAAGTCCTGATGTCCAGGGGTATCAAGAATGTTGATACAATAGTCATCGTACTTGAACTGCATTACAGATGAAGTTACAGAAATACCACGCTGTTTTTCCATTTCCATCCAGTCAGAAACAGCGTGTTTAGCGGTTTTTTTACCTTTTACTGAACCGGCAAGGTTAATAGCTCCACCATATAAAAGAAGTTTTTCTGTTAATGTTGTTTTACCTGCGTCAGGGTGAGAAATAATAGCAAATGTTCTGCGTTTGCTTATCTCGTTGTGAAAGTTACCCAAGCCTATCCCCTCCATTTAATCATACCTACATATTTTACTATTAAACACACGGTAAAGTCAACATAAAATAACCACGAATATTTGTTTTAAGATATATGAAATGTATGTGAAATATACAGTTTTTTCTTGACATATCAATAGATTCAGTATAATATTTAAGTATCAAATGATTATTCCTATTTTTTTCATATACCTTCCAAGCTGAGGCAGGAGCATTTACTGTTCCTGCCTCAACTCATTATACCAGGAGTTATTATGGATTCTTTGTCTATTTATATTCACATACCGTTTTGTGAACAAAAATGCCCTTACTGTGATTTTTACAGTATCAACGATAAAACTGAATACGAACGATATACCGAGCATCTTATCAGTATGATTAAAATGTATAGTGAAAAATATCGAAGAGAAATCACTACTATATATTTTGGCGGAGGTACTCCGTCAGTTATCGGAGCGCAGCGTCTTTCTAAAATTTTGAATGCTGTTAAAGATAGTTTTGTTGTTTGTGATGATGCTGAAATAACTGTTGAGGTCAATCCGTGTTCATCTTCTACTCTCGATTTTGATTTGCTCAGAAAAAGTGGATTCAATCGTGTTTCGATCGGTTTACAAAGCAGTGATAAAGATGAGCTTAAACTACTCGGCAGAAGACATAACTCAGCTGATGCAAAGAATACGGTTGAAAGAGCACGAAAAGCTGGTTTTGATAACATTTCATTAGACTTGATGATTTGTGTTCCAACACAAACAAAAAGCAGTCTTACAAAATCCATAGAATTCTGTAAAGACTGCAGTGTTGAGCATATTTCAGCTTATATCTTAAAGTTTGAGGAAAATACACCTTTTTATAAGATGAAGGATAAATTCGAATTGTTTGACGATGAAATGCAGGCTAGGATGTATCTGCACACTATAAACGAGCTTGAAAAAAATGGGTATATGCAGTACGAAATATCAAACTTTTGTAAAAAAGGTTTTGAGGGCAGACACAACCTAAGATACTGGAGAGATCAGGAGTACCTCGGTCTTGGACCTTCTGCTCATTCTTTTGTAGAAAACAAACGATTTTATTTTTCAAGAAGTCTTGATGATTTTTATAATAACATAACAGTTGATGACGGAAGTGGTGGCGATTTAGAAGAATATATTATGCTTTCGCTTCGCCTTAAAGAGGGATTAAGTTTTATAAAACTGACAGAAAAGTATAACTATTCCCCATCTAAAAATTTCGTTTACAGGGCAAATAAACTGAAAGAAGAAAAGCTTGTTGATTTTGATGGTGATGTTATTTCTCTGACTAAAGAAGGATTTTTGGTTTCTAATACTATTATTGGTTATCTGATTGACGCCCTTTAATAATAAAAACGTATGAATTTAATGTTATAAAAATCACAAGCTGTCAGATCATTGGTATCCAGCTCATTTATCAAGATGTAGTTTGCGCCTACTCCTAAAAGAAAACCGCTTTTTTCCTCGAGTAGGTTACTGCCTACCAAGAACGTGACGGTTATTCGCCTGCCTATCTGTGTTCGTATAAATCCATTAAGATATTGTATTGACTCAGGAGTTACAGGAAAAGGATTTGAAAAATCGGTGATTGCTACATTACCTGCCTGATTAATATCTGTGGTAGGTTGTGACATAGCCTGCATATTCATAGCAGAGTTGAGTGTTGTGGTTGGAGTCTGGGTGTATGTTGGGCTGTTCGGTGGTATGCTGAGATTATAGTCGGCATCGTATGGGACACCGGTTGGGTAATCAATGTCAGGCAAAAGTTGAGTACCTGACGCTATGTTATTGTTTTGTGGATTTACATTAATTCCTCGTGATGCTAAATTGTATTCTGCGATTTGTTCAAGAGATGGAATGTTCGGACTTTGAATGAAATTACGCGGTTCGAGTCCGCTTGCGTCCGCAATTCCCCCCTCAATGCCGTAGATTCTGCCTAAGTCTATCTGATTGTTCATAAACATACCTCCGTTAAGTATCTGCGTAAAGTGATGTAGGCGCATAAAAGCAGTGTGCCCCTACCCTGTTGTATATGACACCAATTCTTGTCGGGAAATAATTTGGACAAGATTGAGCATACGGATTGAAGAAAAACAACGAGTTACCGACAGAGCTTGCGGTGTTTCCTGCCAGTGCCCAGTCAGCTATCTGGTAGTGGATTTCTTCGGGATTCATGTTGTATATATTCTGGCTGTTGTACACACCTCTGACGTTTGTTTTCAGACAGGTGAACTGATCGGGTTGTTCGATTATTGCACGTACATCGCCACCGTTGCTGACTCTCGCGAATTCGCCGTTTTCAACTCTGGAACGGTTTATTACAACAGAAGCGACAGCTGCCATACCATCATATCCTTCTCCTCCAGCTTCGCATTGAATAAGCCTAGCCAGCAACTCTCGTGTATCATAAGCCAAACTATCACCACCTTGCTTTAATATGATATGCAAATACAATTTCCTTGTGAATAACTTGACATTAAAGCAAAAAGAAAGTAAAATAACATAGTGAATTAGAGAGATTACTCACGGATTGTGTTCGTTACTATTACAATTTAATATTGAGAGTTATACTCATAAGAGAGTTTAACATATATGGAGACGTATCGAAGTGGTCATAACGGGGCTGACTCGAAATCAGTTGGGGAGCAATCCCACGCGGGTTCGAATCCCGCCGTCTCCGCCAAAAAAGAGTTCATAACAATACTGTTATGAACTCTTTTTATTAGTTGCTATTCATATCTTTTTACTGTATAATTTATATGGTGATTAAAATGACACACAACAGTTATGCTGATATGTATAATAAAATTTTTAAAATAATGGGAAATCTGACACCTCTGACGGTTGATTGTGGTGTGCTTTGTGGGTGTGCTTGTTGTAAGGGTGACGATAAAACAGGTATGATTCTCTTTCCTTTTGAAGAAAGTGAGCTTAGTATTACAATCGCAGAAAACGGGAACCGACTTGCTGTGTGCGATGGTAATTGCGATAGAAGCAAAAGACCGTTGGCTTGTATGGTGTTCCCTTTCTTCCCAACTATTGATGACAGAGGAAAGATTTACGTTGAGCTTGATTACAGAGCACAGCGATTATGTCCGATGATTGAGCATTGTGATGAACTGCTTTTTGACCCTAAGTTTTTGAAAGCGGTTAAAAAAGTCGGTAAAATACTCGCAAAGGATGATGAGTGCAGAAAGTTCCTAAAACAAAGCACTGCTGAAATTGATACATATAAATCTTTCTTAATATGATGCAAAAAACTCACCTGAATTTATATCAGGTGAGTTTTTAATTATACAGAATAATGATAATAACTTTTTATTCGTTCGCACAGTCTGCTGATTCAGATAAAAGCATTTTTAATCCATGCTCAAGTGTATCTATCACAAATGATAAGTTTTCTGTTGCGGCTTTAGGGCTGCCAGGGAGGTTGATAATCAGGCTGTTGTTTTTGATTCCGCTTATTCCGCGTGATAAGATAGCTCTTTTAGTTATCTGTGCTGATTTGTATCTCATATACTCGCTGATTCCCGGTGCTTCTCGTTCGATAACTTCTTTCGTGCACTCAGGTGTTATATCGCGTTTTGAAAATCCAGTTCCACCTGTTGTTATTATAAGATGGTAGTTTTCATTTATAGCGTTTGTTAATGCAGCGATTATCATATTCCTGTTATCTGGAACTACTGTTATATCACCGACTATATATCCGTTTTTATATAGTAAATCTCTGAGAGCAGGACCAGAAAGATCTTCTCTTTCTTTTTTGAAAGCTCTGTCACTTATTGTTATTATTTTTGTCTTGTACATAAATAATCACTTTCCAAAAGGGCACACAGGATAGTTGCACACATCACAAGATAAGCATAGACCACCCTCGCCCATTTTTACAAAATCATCCTTAGTCATTTTAACACCTGATGCTAATTTTGGTAATGCTAAGTCAAAAACAGTTGTTTTCGCATACATTACACAACCAGGTAAACCTACAATTGGTGTATCATCAAAATAACCCAGCAAAAACATTGCTCCAGGTAAAACTGGTGCACCATAGGTTATTATCTGAGCTCCACTCTGCTTTATTGCCCCCGGAGTGTTATCATCAGGATCTACACTCATTCCACCAGTACAAAGGATAATATCAACGCCCTTTTCAAGCATAGATAAAACAGCGTTTTTTATGTTAGTAATATTATCATCTGTTGTGATATGTTCGGTGACAGAAATTGAATAATCTTTGAGTTTAGATATCAATACTGGTGTGAACTTATCTTCTATCTTACCGCTGAACACTTCGCTTCCTGTTGTGATTATGCCAGCAGTTTTTAGTTTGAATGGTTTGATTTCCAGTATTGGTTTATCGTTAAACAAAGACTCGGCTTCTAGTAGTTTTTTCTCATCAATGACCAGTGGAATTACTCTTGTACCGCACAACTTATCCCCTTTTTTTACAACTGAATCAGAATGACGTGTTGCAATCATAATTTCATCAATAGAATTGATTTGATATAGTCGTTCTACGTCAACTAAAAACAAGCCGTCTATATCAGCTGTTAACTCAATTTTTCCTTCGCTGACGTCAGATTGCAACATATATTCATTTTTGCAGATTTTACACAAGCGAATTGCCGCATCATTCTCGTGTAACATCCCCTCTTTGTGCTCGTAAACGTACAGGTTTTCTTTGCCCATTGAAAGCAATACCGGGATGTCATCCTTTGTAACGATATGTCCTTTTTTGAATCGCGCACCTTTGTATTTGTCTTTAATAATCTGAGTCATATCGTGACATAAAATATGGCCGACAGCATCGATGGTTTTAATCAATTTCATAATAATCCTCTAGTATTTTTATGTTATCATCGGGGTAAATTCTACCTTCTTTGATAACTATTGCAAATATTCCTTCGGTTGGCATCACACATTTTCCTGTTATCTTTTTGATTTCACAGTCATGGTGACACTCTTTTCCAATCTGCGTTACTTTCAGTATTGTTTCACCAACAAGAAGCTTGGTGCCTATTGGTAATGATTTTAAGTCTATACCATCAGTCACAATGTTTTCGGCAAAATCTCCTGCTGATAAATTGAGGTTAAAAGCAGACATCTTGTTGATACTTTCTTGAGCAAGCAGACTTATCTGTCGGTGCCAGTTGCCAGCATGTGCATCTGAAACAATGCCGTGATTGATTTTAACATCTATATAGCTGACAGGTGTTTTTCTTGTTCCCTTTTTTTCGCTGATGCAAACAGCCAGTACTTTTGCCATAATTACTCCCTGAAAATGAAATCTCCACTTTTTCCTCCTGTTTTTGAAACAAGATGTATATCGGAAATTACCATATCTTTTTGTAGTGCCTTGCACATATCATATATTGTTAATGCAGCTACAGATACAGCGTTTAGTGCTTCCATTTCTACGCCTGTTTCACCTTTGCATTTAACGATGGAGGTTAATTTTATACCAGTTTCTAATGTATCAAACGAAATATCCGCTGATGTTATTGCTATAGGATGACACATTGGAATTGTAGAAGATGTGTTTTTTGCTGCCATTATTCCCGCTACCTGTGCTACAGCAAGCACATTTCCTTTGCTTGAGACGCCTTCTTTTACTTTTGTAAGTGTTTGTGCATTCATTGATACAAAAGCAGTTGCGATAGCCGTTCTGTTGGTAACAGACTTATCAGTGACATCAACCATTTTTGATAATCCTTGGTTATTAAAATGGGTAAACTCCATATTATCCTCCTATCTGGTTCATATATCTTAATGAGTTAGAAAAGCAATCAGTGCCGATTTTGTGAGAATCAGGCTTATTTGAAACAGCTTCAATAAATCTATTAGTCATTTCATCAAAATTCAATCCATTAAGATCGTACTCTTCATTACTGTGTAGACAGGTTTTTAGTTTGCCGTCAGCGGTGACTCTGATTCTGTTGCATTCGTCACAGAATTTTTCAGATATCGGTTTGATAAGTCCTACAGTACCTTTGTATCCGTCAATTTGATAAATTTGTGCTACTCCGTTTTGTTTGATTAATCTTAATGAAGGTTCAGTTTTTAGCACTACATCAGCTGATATATAGTTGCTTTGATAATCG
>JAZSHE010000014.1:0-32473 GCA_045533085.1 Ruminococcus sp. | reverse complement strand
TGCACATTCAAACTGCTGTGCACTAAAATCTGCAAGCTTGGCGATATAAAGCTGGATAGCAGTTGCATCTAAAATAGACACTTCTGTGTCACAATCAACATCCCCTTTGACAGAATCAGTTACTATCACATCATACGATATCTTATGACCACAGAAATTCATAGTAACCTTATATTCACCATTTCCATACACTTCGACACTTTCTATCTGCACAGGCATACCATCTACCAAACAATCACCATCACTTCCAAGCTCGAAGTCAGTTTCATCGTATGTCTTCTTGGTCCCATCAGTAAACGAGGCGGTCACTGAAATACCGTTCAATTTGTATGGTGTTAGTACATACTTTCCGTCATCAAGCAAAGTGCCATAGTTTTCGTCACCAAATTTATATGTATCAGTTGGTGTGCTATCAATCACTACGTTTTCTATCGGGTTTTCAACTATTTTCACCGGTATCTCAACCCACAGACCAAAATACTCAATGTATACATAATTGTTCCTGTCTTTTTTCCATGGAGACTCTGCATCTTGTATAGCACAAACACCACACAATCTACCATCAATTTTTTCGTATGGGTTTACTGTCAACACATTGGAATCTTTGAATTTGACCAAAAGCTCTACATCTTCGAGGTCAGGCAAATCGTAGTGAAAGTACTCGCATTCTCTTCCTATAGCATAGTTAAAACCGGTTTCATAATGCCCATTTGTGTTCTCGTAATAAACAAACTCAGGTGCACTCTTTACTTTAATTTCCTTGACCGGATTCTCAAGTCTGTACATCACAAAAGAATCATAAGCAAACGGAGTCCAAATCTCGTAGTACAAATTACCCCATTCATCAAAACGAAAATCTGACTTCAAATTCGAATTTTCGATATAATCATCACCATGCTCCCAGTACTTTATGGTACCATCGCTATACACAAACTTTACTGTCAGCCCTTCAAATTTTGCTGAATCTTCATACAGATAGTTATTCACAAAATCATAAAGGATGCTGTTATTATATGGTTCCTGAACAATTTCTATATATTCTATCACTTCTGTAGCAGAAACTGTCAGCGTATAAAAATCATTTGCAAACAAATCAAACTGTGTTGCTTCGAGATAGTATGTTTCTCCTTCAACCAAATAGTATTGCAGATAAAATCCATCCGCATTAGCCACATCATCGCTTTTGGCTACCATTTTCCAACTTGAATCATAAAGTATTGCATAAGCATCAACGTTACCTTCAGAATCAAACACATAATACCCACTTTTACGAGGTATATACTTGAAAAACCTGCTGGTATTAACATCATTCAACTCAACTTCGTATGTGTTTTTCTGTGCTATCCCAGTAGTTTTGGTAGTACTAGTTCTCGTAAGACAAGAATAAAAGTCAGCACTATATCCATAGTGATGGACAAAGAAACGATACAACTGACCTTTTTTGAGATACATTACTAAATTACAATTAGTATCGATGCCACTATTATCATCGCTACCTATTAGGTTGTAATCTGTGTGATCTGTAACCTCGACATAAGTGTCAGTATTACCTATTGTATAAAATCTGTAATAGTCACTGACTGTCGGTGTGAATTCATAATATGCAGTATAGTGCTCTTCATAAGTACAGAAATGCTTATACTCATCGAGCTTCAATATATTGTCCGCTGCTAAAAAGCTAATCTTCGGCATAACACCCAGCAGCATAACCATAAACAGAACAACAGAAACAATCTTTTTAACCGACGTCATATTACCACCCTCCTATTTGGGATTCAGTACGTTTTATATTCTGAGTATATCATCGTGTTTTTCAAATTGCAACAAAAAAGGGCGGTTAACCCGCCCTTTAAAGCATCAGAACTTTTCAATCTCTTTTGCGATGTAACGCTGAATAATTGTTGCGTCTATAATTGCGATAACACCATCTTTGTCAACGTCAGCAGCCTCCAGAGCTGTACCACTCAATGTTTTATCCTCGGCAATATGACGCTGAACAGCAGTGACGTCCATAATGGTAACATCACCATCGCCGTCTGCATCACCGATGTTTACTACGCTTCCCATAACCTTGAGTCTTTCATCCAGTGTATAAACCTCGTAACCAATAATCTTGCCGTTGTCAGTAATCTCATCAACTCTACAGCTGACAATTCCTTTTTCTGTTTTTGCGTATCCGACAAATGCACTGTCTTCGGTGTCTGTTCTGCCCACAACATGATATGTGAGAGTATCAGCAGAGCCATCCGTGTACTCAACATTAAGCACCATACCCTCGACATCAGGAACAAACTTTTCCACTTCGATGCTTGCTATTTCTCGGCTCTCATCGTACCATATACCATCGTATTCAACCCACTTACCAAGACAATCAAAAATATAGCACCTATCACCATTATCATAATAAAGCTCATGAATCTGAATTGTATAGTCGTCTACTGCAACCTCGTAATGAATAAATTTGCCATTTCCGAAACTGGTGTTTTCATCGCTCACCACAACAACCTTTTGTGTACCATCTTTAAAAGTTAATGTGAACTCAGCACCATCAAAAACTGGAATGTATCTGTCCTCATAGTCAGTCAGTTCCGGGTACCATGTCATTTCAATATTCTGAAGAGGACTCTCGACAACTTTTATGTTGTACTTAATTTCAGCACCCATAAAATGCAGTGTAACCTGATTTGTCTTAGGAATAACTGTAGCACACTCATCAACTTCGTAAGGTAATCCTGCAATTGTTCCATTTTCAACATCAAAATCAGCATCGCTAAAAACTTCTTTTCTGCCATCCATATATTCTACTGTGAACGAAAGGCCTGAGATATCTGACGCTATTAATACATATCTGTTTCGCTCATCAAGATAACCGTACTTTGAGTCACCAAAAATGTACTCTCTGCCAGGTACTCTGTTGACTGTGACGCTCTTGAACTCACAACCCTTAACATAAACAGGGATAGGTGTTTCTACGCCCATATATGTTACATACACATAGTTAGTGCCAACGCTCCACGGATCATCCCACTGGTCAGAATACACACGAACATACATTGAATCGATGTAGTCGTCTTCTTTACATTCAACACTTCTGCCGTCTTTGTAGTATATTGTAAAGTATGCGTCAGATGGCAATTTGTAATCATAAATATATATACCATCGTAGTTATATCCACCCGTATTCTCGTACAAAACAATATCCTTCTTGCTGTGATACTCAATCCTATCCACAGGGTTTTCAACTATCTCATACTTGAGTTCTATCGTCTGTCCACCACACTCAAGAACCATACAATAATATCCGTCTTCTGAAAAATATGTTTCATCTGTTAACATATAATCACCAATATATGGCGGTTGACCAAGGCTCCAGCTTATCTCATCACCCTTTGATGTCACAAACAACAACTCGAGTCCTTTAAGACTTGCAGATGAGTTCTCGTAACCCTCAATACATGTCATATCATCCGGATACTTAATAACAGTAACAGATTCAATACCATCGCACTCTGTTACCTTTACTCTGAATTTTATACCTTTGCTGCTAACATCCCAAGCATTAACACCGAGGTAGTAAATATTACCCGCAACAAGGCTTTCTACTATTTCAAAATTACAGCTTTTTCTGTCATCATCATTTCGGGAAATTTCATTATACTCGCTGTCGTACAAAGTAGCATACGTATCGTGAGAACCTGTAGATACAAATTTATAGTGTCCGTCTTTTTCCGGTGTAAAGCTCAGCATTACTTCTTCACCATTAACAGTTACTGACTTTAAGGTATCAAGAGTCAACGCCTGAATACTTTCTTGTGCGAACACCTGAGTAACCGGCATTACAGTCATCATTACTACCGCCGCCAAAACTACAGCCAAGATTTTCTTTAATTTTTTCATAAGTGTTCTCTCCTTTTATCATCTTCACCTATGTTATATCAACCTTGTGTGTAGTTTTTGTGTAGAAATACTAAATATTGCAAAAAAATCCGCCTGTGTGAACTACAGGCGGATAATAGCATATTTATTATTTACTTTTTATTAAAGCCGTCTTTGAGGCTAACGCTTCGGTTGAACACGATGTTATCTTTTGTTGAATCCTTATCAAGGCAGAAGTAGCCCAGACGCATGAATTGGAAGTTAGCCGGAACCTCGTAATTCTCAATTGCTTTCTCAGCCTTACAACCCTTTTTCACAACAAGTGATTCCGGATTGAGGAAGTCGAGGAAGTTGCGGTCACCTGATTCAGGGTCGCTTACTGTAAAGAGGTTATCGTAAAGGTTAACTGTAGCGTCAACACAGTTATTAGCATCAACCCAGTGGATTGTACCTCTTACCTTTCTGCCATCAGGAGTGTTACCACCCTTTGTCTGTGGATCATACTCAGCGTAAACTGTAGTAACGTTGCCGTTTTCGTCCTTTTCACATCCTGTACATTTTACAATATATGCAGATTTAAGACGAACTTCGTTACCCGGGTAAAGTCTCTGGTACTTCTTGATAGGTTCTTCCATAAAATCATCACGCTCGATGTAACACTCACGTGAGAAAGTGATTGTACGTTTGCCGTCTGCTTCGTTATTAGGGTTGTTCTCAACCTCAAACTCTTCAACCTTGCCCTCTTCGTAGTTTGTGATAACAAGCTTGATAGGGTCAAGTACAACCATCACACGCTGTGCGGTTTCGTTGAGGTCTTCTCTCAGACAATGCTCCAAGAAGCCGTACTCAACTGTTGAGTTAACCTTTGAAACACCGATACGCTCGCAGAAGTTACGGATAGATTTTGGTGTATATCCGCGTCTTCTCAAACCACAGAGTGTTGGCATTCTAGGGTCATCCCAGCCGTTAACGTAGTTATTCTCTACCAAAGCACGAAGCTTACGCTTTGACATAACAGTGTTGTTGATTCCAAGACGTGCAAACTCAATCTGACGAGGTTTTGCAGGGAGAGTAACATTTTCAATAACCCAATCGTAAAGCGGTCTGTGGTCCTCAAATTCAAGAGAGCAAAGCGAGTGTGTGATACCCTCAAGTGCGTCTTCAATCGGATGAGCAAAGTCATACATAGGATAGATACACCACTTGTCGCCTGTGCGGTGATGACGGATGCGGTTAATTCTGTAAATTACAGGGTCACGCATATTAAAGTTACCTGATGCAAGATCAATTTTAGCACGAAGTGTCATCTTGCCATCTTCAAACTCACCGTTTTTCATTCTTTCAAAAAGATCTAAGCTCTCTTCGATAGGTCTGTCACGGAATGGGCTCTTAGCAGGAGTTGAAAGGTCACCTCTGTACTCTCTCATCTGCTCAGCGTTGAGCTCGCAGACATAAGCCAAGCCTTTCTTGATGAGCTCAACAGCACCATCGTACATCTGGTCAAAGTACTCAGATGCGTAGTAGAATCTGTCTTCCCATGTAAAGCCAAGCCACGCGATATCCTCTTTGATGGCATCTACGTACTCTACGTCCTCTTTTGTAGGGTTAGTGTCATCCATTCTCAGGTTGCACATACCGTTAAACTTTTCAGCTGTACCAAAGTCGCAGCAGATAGCCTTTGCATGACCGATGTGGAGGTAGCCGTTTGGCTCAGGAGGGAAACGTGTATGCACCTTTTTGCCGTAGTACTGTCCGCCTTCTGCAATATCCTGAGTGACAAAAGTATGGATAAAATTGGAGCTACCCTCTTCTTTTTCAGTAATATTCTTGATTTCTTCTGACATATATAAACCTTCTTTATAAGTGTATTTAAATTAGCTAAGCTTTGCAAGACCGATTTCCATTCTTCTTAATGACTCTTCTCTGCCTAAGATTTCGATAATCTCGATAGCACCACCAGGAGTAACCTGCTTGCCAGCAACAGCGATTCTAGCCGGCCACATAACTGTGCCATTTTTAACCCCGAGTTCTGTAGCAAGGTTGATGAGTGCATCGTGGATAGAATCGTGGTCAAAACTCTCTAAAGAACCGAGCTTGTCATAAACTGCCTTGAGCATGAGTGGAGCATTCTCAAGATTTGTCTTGCTCTTTTTGTTGACAAACAGCTCTTTATCATACTCTGGGAGTTCCTTGAAGAAGTCGATGGTTGCAGGAATATCAGTGAGTTTTACTGTTCTCTGTTGCAAAATACCTGCGAGCTTGATACGGTCAATATCGCTGTCACCCAACACCTCAGTAAAGTAAGGGTCAGCAACTTTTGCAAACTCTTCAACACTCATCTTGCGAATATACTCAGCGTTGAACCAGTCAAGCTTGTCGTAGTCAAATACTGATGGTGACTTTGAAATACCTGAAACATCGAATACTTTGCACAGCTCATCGAGTGTGAAAATCTCCTGATTGTCCTTTGGACACCATCCCAAAAGTGCGATGTAGTTAATAATAGCCTGTGGCAGATAACCCTCAGCGATAAGATCCTCAAAGCCTGTTGAGCCGTGACGCTTTGAAAGTTTTGAAACTGTACCATCATCGTTCTTGCCGTTGATAAGTGGCAAGTGGATGTATGTTGGGATTTCCCAACCAAATGCTTCATAAAGCAGATTATACTTTGGAGTAGATGAAAGATACTCGCTACCACGGACAACGTGTGTGATACCCATTGTGTGGTCGTCGATAACATTAGCAAAGTTATAGGTCGGATAGCCATCAGCTTTGATAAGAATCTGGTCCTGAAGCTCAGAGTTATCAACAGTAATCTCACCAAAAACAGCGTCAACAAACTTTGTTTCGCCGCTCACTGGCATCTTCTGACGAATAACGTAAGGAGTGCCCTGTGCTAAAAGTCTGTCGATTTCAGCCTGGTCCAAATCGCGGCAGTGTCTGTCGTAGCCACCGCCAACAGTTGAGTTCTGTACTTCTTCGAGTCTTTCTTTTGTACAGAAACAACGGTAAGCTTTGCCCTCGTTAATTAGCTGTTCAGCGTATGGCAGATACATGTCCTTACGCTCACTTTGTACATACGGACCGTACTCGCCACCCTTGTCAGGGCCCTCATCGTGTACAAGTCCTGCGGTTTTCATAGTGTTGTAAATAACATCAACAGCACCCTCAACATAGCGCTCTCTGTCGGTGTCCTCGATTCTTAGAACAAACACTCCGTCGAGAGATTTTGCAACAAGGTATTCGTACAAAGCAGTACGCAAATTACCAACGTGCATAAATCCTGTTGGAGATGGTGCAAATCTTGTTCTGACCTTACTCATAGTCACATTCTCCCATCATAAACAAATTCAGAGTTATTATACCACTATACTAACGTTTTTTCAATATCTGCAAAAAATAAACCTGCAAGATTTACTTGCAGGTTCAGATTATTTATTCATCTTATAAAACCACGCGTTACGCATCTCTGCCGCAGCACTTTTTGTACTTTTTACCCGAGCCACAAGGACATGGGTCGTTTCTGCCAATTTTGTTTTTCTTCACGACAGTGCGATTTGTGCTCATTGTGCCGTCACCCATTGGTTCAATAGGCTTTGCCACCTGTTCACGTTTTAACGCGAGTGTAACAGCATTTGGCTTTTCGCTTTTTTCACCGCTCCCCAGCACTACCTGATGAGCAGCTGCTGCCTTTTCTTCCATCTCTTTGCGCTGTCTTTCAATTTCAGCCTGTCTGCGCTGAATTTCAAGCACACGCTTTGGAGCAACGAGCATCAGCTTTGCTGTGTCCTGACGGATTGATTCAATCATCTCATCAAACATATCAAAGCCCTCGAGTCTGTACTCAACAACCGGATCACGCTGACCATAAGCACGCAGTCTGATACCCTGCTTGAGCTGTTCCATATTGTCGATATGCTCCATCCAGTAGGTATCAACACTCTTCAAGAGGTACACTCTCTCCATCTCGCGCATTGAGTCATCATCAAACAGAGCTTCGTTTTCTTCGTACAGTGCCATAGCACGCTCAGTGAGGATTCTGATAACATCTTCTTTATCGGTTCTTTCAAGCTCTTCTGTGGTAAACGAGAACTTGTTATCATCAGTAATCAACCAGCCTCTGTAGAAATCATTAAGACCAGCTAAATTCCAATCGTCTTTCTGTGCATCAGAACCAAGGTACATATTGATATTGTTTCTGATAGTATCCTCAACCATTTTGATAACAGTATCGTGGATATTCTCACCATTCAACACCTGATTACGCTGAGTATAGATAATCTCTCTCTGTTTATTGAGAACATCGTCATAGTCAAGCACGCTTTTACGGATTGCAAAATTTCGTGACTCAACCTTCTGCTGTGAACTTTCGATGATATTCGACAGCATACCATTCTCGATAGGCATTGTTTCCTCAACCTTCATTTTGTCAAGGATCATACCCATCCTGTCGCCTCCGAAAATACGCATCAGATCGTCTTCGCATGAAAGGAAGAATCTGCTCTTACCTGGGTCACCCTGACGTCCGGAACGACCACGCAACTGGTTGTCGATTCGTCTTGACTCGTGACGCTCTGTACCGATAATGTACAAACCGCCAGCTTCTCTTACCTTTTCAGCTTCTAAACTGATTTCAGCCTTGAATTTATCGTGATATTCAGCATACACCTTTCTTGCTTCGATAATTTCCTTATCATCTGTCTCAGCATAAGATGTGGCTTCTTCAATCATTTCATCTGAGAACCCGTCTTTTCTCATAGCGGATTTCGCCATAAATTCTGCGTTACCGCCGAGCACGATATCTGTACCTCGACCAGCCATATTTGTAGCGATTGTAACAGCGCCGAGTTTACCCGCCTGAGCAACAATCAATGCTTCTTTTTCGTGATGCTTAGCATTGAGCACGTTGTGAGCAACGCCACTACGCTTGAGCATTTTTGAAAGCTCTTCGGATTTTTCGATAGAAATTGTACCAACAAGCACAGGCTGACCTTTAGCGTGTGCTTCTTTGATTTCTTCAATTATAGCGAGGAACTTGCCGCGCTCTGTTTTAAATATAGCATCAGGATGATCAACACGCTGAACATCGCGGTTTGTAGGAATACCAACGACATCGAGTGTATAAATCTGCTGGAATTCAGCTTCCTCGGTAAGGGCTGTTCCAGTCATACCAGAAAGCTTGTCATAAAGTCTGAACAAATTCTGGAATGTAATTGTTGCAAGAGTTTTCGACTCGTTTTCAACCTTAACACCCTCTTTTGCCTCGATAGCCTGATGCAAACCTTCGTTGTATCTTCTACCATACATCAATCGACCAGTAAACTCATCGACAATGATAACCTCGCCGTCTTTTACAACGTAGTTAACTTCGTTTTTCATGCAGCCGTGAGCCTTGATAGCCTGATTGACGTGGTGAGCAATAGTGATATTGTCAGGGTCAGTTAAGTTTTCGATATTAAAGAAGTTCTCAGCCTTTTTGACACCCAGTTGAGTCAATGTAGCGCTCTTAGCTTTTTCATCAACAACATAGTCGATGTTGTTCTCAGCGTAGAATGACTCCATATCTTCTTTGTTGTCAATTTCTGTGAAAACGTGCTTTTTCATTGAGCGAGCAAGAATGTTAGCTCTCTCGTAAAGGTCAGATGCCTTGTCACCTTTACCCGAAATAATGAGCGGAGTTCTCGCTTCATCAATGAGGATTGAGTCAACCTCATCGACGATAGCAAATGCGTGCTCACGCTGAACCTTCTGTTCTTTGTAAACCACCATGTTATCTCTGAGGTAGTCAAAGCCAAGTTCGTTGTTTGTGCCGTATGTAATGTCAGCGTTATACGCCTGTCTTCTTTCATCGTTATCAAGACCGTGAACAATCAGTCCAACGCTCAAACCTAAGTAGCGGTACAGCTTGCCCATCCACTCAGAGTCACGCTTTGCAAGATAATCGTTAACAGTAACAATGTGAACACCTCTGCCTGTCAACGCATTTAAGTATGCCGGAAGAGTCGCAACAAGTGTTTTACCTTCACCTGTTTTCATTTCGGCGATTCTGCCCTGATGCAAAACAATACCGCCGATAACCTGAACGCGGAAATGTTTCATACCAAGCACACGCCACGATGCCTCTCGACATACAGCAAAAGCATCCGGCAAAATATCGTCAGTAGTTTCTCCGTTTTGAAGTCTTTCTTTGAGCACAGCGGTCTGAGATTTCAGCTCGCTTTCACTCATTTTGGCATATTTATCCTCAAGAGCGAGCACTTTGTCGCATATAGGGTAGATGCGTTTAAGCTCTTTCTTTGAGTAATCACCGAAAAGTGATTTAAGAAAACCCATAGTATTACTTCCTTTCAAAAGATATCTGAGAGCAGATATACTTCCACAGATACCATATTAGATATCAGTATAACACACATATCAGGAAAAATAAAGAACATTCTGTAAACTATAAAAAGTGAACACACAAACGAATTTGTCAAATCTATTGATTTTAGCAAAACATTGTAGTAAAATTGGGTTCTAAAATACATCTGTTTTCGAGGTATTAATTATGGATATTATCATTGTTGGAAGCGGTAAAGTCGGCAGAACCATCGCCGATACTCTTAACATTGAAGGTCACTCCATCACTGTTATTGATGAAGATGTCCGCGCTCTTGAGAAGCTTTCTGACACACAGAATATTATGACAATCGAGGGAAACGGTGCAACACTTAGCACTTTGCGAGAGGCAAATGTATCAAGTTGTGACCTACTCATCGCTGTTACAGCAACAGATGAATTAAATCTCTACACATGTCTTATTGCTAAAAACGCGGGAGTAAAGCGAACCATAGCCCGAGTGCGAAATCCTTTGTACACTCAGGACCTTCCGTTTGTCAAAGATGACCTGAAGCTCTCGCTTGCAATTAACCCTGAGCTTATATGTTCACGCGAATTAACCCGTATGCTCAAGTTCCCTGATGTTGAGGGTATGGCGTCATTTGCACGAGGCCACGTTGATCTGATTAAAATCAAGGTAGAGAAAAACTCTTTCCTTGATAACAAAAAAGTTGTACAGTGCACAATATTAAAAGACGGAATCCGTTTCTGTACTGTTGAAAGAGACGGCGAGTGCTACATCCCTAACGGTGATTTCACCATTAAAGCAGGTGACCTGATTTCATTCATTGCTCCGTCAAAAGCTGCCGCTAAGCTTTTGAAGAGTCTTGGTATCGTTTCAAACCGCGGTCGCTCCGTGCTTCTTCTGGGAGGTTCAAAAATCGCATTCTACCTTGCAAAGGATTTGTGCGATGCGGGTATTGATGTCAAGATTATCGACAACAACAAAGAGCGTTGTATAGAGCTCAGCGAAACACTCGATGATGCTCTCATCATCTATGGTGATGCTATGGATCAGGACTTGCTCCTCTCCGAAGGTATCGAGCACGTCAACGCAATTGTTACCATGATGAACACTGACGAAGAAAACCTTGTCTCTTCACTTTACGCAAAACAGGTCAACCCTAAAGCAAAGGTTATTACCGAAATCGGTAATCTTAAAATAAGTAGCGTGTTCGAAAATCTCCCGCTTGATACTATGTTCAACCCTAAACGTATCACCGGTGAACAGATTATGAGATACGTACGCGCTATGCACAACTCACGCAACAGCGAATTCGAAACAGTCCACCCTATCGCTGGCGGCAAGGCTGAAGCACTTGAATTCAGAGTGCGAAAGGATAATCTCGCAACAGGTATTCCGCTCTCAGGTCTTGATTTGAAGGATGATTTGCAAATTGCGTGTATCAACCGTCAGGGTAAGATGATTATTCCGAAAGGCTCTGACACTATAGAAGTCGGGGACACTGTTATTGTGGTCACAAAGCAAAAGGGGCTTTCAGACCTTGAGGACATCTTGAGGTGATATCATGAACATTCGACTTATTTCTTACATCCTGGGTTGGGTTTTGATTATCGAAGGCTTGTGTATGCAACTTTCCACCCTGGTCGGCCTTGTCTATGGAGAAAGTAGCTTCATCTACTTTCTTGTTTTTGGTGTCACGAGTTTTCTTGCCGGTACAGCTTTGGTTATCAAAAAGCCGAAGAACCCGACAATGCACCTAAAAGACGGTTTCGCCAGTACAACACTCAGTTGGATTGTGTTATCATTAGCAGGCTCATTACCGCTTTATTTCAGTGGTGCTATTCCAAATTTTGTTGACGCTTTTTTTGAAACTGTTTCGGGTTTCACCACAACAGGTGCTACCATCTTAACAGACATCGAAGCTCTTGATAAATGTATGCTGTTCTGGCGTAGTTTCAGCCACTTCTTAGGCGGTATGGGCGTAGTAGTATTCCTACTTGCTATCATTCCAAAACTTGGTGGTAATCAAAGTATTAATCTGATGAAAGCCGAGTCTACAGGACCCGCAGTCGGTAAAAGTATGCCGAAACTCAGAACCTATGCGGCACTTCTTTATGGCATATACATTGGACTAACATTACTGGAATTCATCCTTCTTCTTTTTGGCGGGATGAACGTATTTGACGCACTCACCACCGCTTTCTCGACAGCAGGTACCGGTGGTTTCTCCACCTACAACGCTTCAATGGGACATTTCGACAGCTACTACTTACAGACAGTTGTCGCCGTGTTTATGATGTTATTCGGTGTAAATTTCTATGTCTACATACTTATCTTAACAGGTAAACTCAAGCAGATTTTAAAGCTCGAAGAGCTTTGGGTATATCTGGGAATAGTTCTTACATCTACCGTAGCTATCGCTATAAATCTTTTAAGCTACTACAACACCTTTAAAGAAGCACTTCACCAAAGTTTCTTCTATGTCACTTCGATTATTTCCAGCACAGGTTGTGCCATCACTGATACGAACCCTTGGCCAGAATTTTCAAAGATAATAATTCTTATCATCACCTGTATCGGTGCGTGTGCCGGATCAACAGGTGGCGGCTTCAAGGTTTCGCGTGTTATAATTCTGTTCAAAGAAATCAAAAAGGAATTCTTGCTTATAGTTCATCCGCGAAATGTCTACACCCTCAAATCCGACGGAAAAAAGGTTTCCCACGAGGTTACACGAAGCGTAAGCGTTTTTCTTGCCCTGTATGTTTTGATTATTGCTGTCACCACAGCCCTAATCGCGCTTAACGGCTTTGATTTTACCACTAGCTTCACAAGCGTTCTCGCGACAATCAACAACACAGGACCTGGATTCTCAATTGTTGGCAGTGCAGGCAATTACAGCAAGTTCTCAGTATTCTCAAAGCTTGTCTTCTGCTTTAATATGTTCGCCGGAAGACTTGAATTGTATCCGCTCGTGCTTATCCTTATTCCATCCGCTTGGAAGAAAAACTAAACACAAGACACTTTATTTTCAGACAAAAAAAGGGAGGCTTAAACAGCCTCGCTTTTTTGTTGATTATATTTACGGATTATTAACGAGCGAATTTATCGCTGCCTGTACAACCGGAGATGCTGCTGAAATACCGTATCCGCCTTCTTCAACCGCAACTGCAAACGCATACGGATGATTGGTATCTTCAGTATAACCGATAATCCACGCGGTTGGCTCCTTGCCCTCACCAACCTCGGCAGTACCTGTCTTCGCACAGAAGTTGAGTCCAGCCATCGTCAGTCCGCGTGCGTTGTAATAATAATCGGCAGTTGATCGCATAATGTCCTGTAACTTAGTAGCCGTATCAGCACTCAGCATCTGATCGTTGGTCTTAGCCTCAACGATTCCGAGTTTGTTAAGCAACGAAGAATCCGACGAAAGCAAATACGGTGTAACAGGAGTACCACCATTTGCAATAGCACCACACATCATCGCCATATGCATCGGATTTGCAAGGTCCTCAAACTGACCGATACCTGACCACGCAAGCTGATTGTCACCCAGAGCATTCTCAAGAGTGTATACACTTTTTGAAAGTGTGATACCGCTGACCTCAAAAGTCTTGTTGAAGCCCATGCTCTCAGCAGTTTTTGTCATATTTTCTTCGCCTATCTCAACAGCCATCTGTGCACACGCTATGTTACACGACTGAGCAATAGCATTTGTGAAATCCACGCTGCCGTGAGCATTCTCACAGGTGATTTTCATACCATCAATATCGTAAGCACCGCTACACTCAAATGTTCTGCTATAAATATCAGGGATATTCTCAATAGCCGCAGCCGCTGTTACAATCTTGAAAATAGAACCGGGAGTGTAACTTGATGACACAACATTGTCAAGATAAACACCATCATAGTCTTTTTCGTTTTCTTCTGTTATTTCAGGAGGGTTCTGTGGATCGTATGTCGGTGTGCTGATATCAACAAGCACCTCGCCCGTTTTGTAGTTATATACAACACAAGCTCCCTTTTTACCGCCCATAGCATCGTATGCCGCTTTACACGCATCAGCATCAACCGTGAGTTCAATTGAGTTATTTGTTCTCAGCGATTTTGGAAGTCCCAATCCGAAAACAAACGAATATCCTGTGAGCTCACCACGATACATACTTTGCACCGCAGTTGAAATATTCAGCGAGTTGTCACCAACAACGTGCATCAATGCGCATCTTGTTGAGTAGTCATCGTGATAGATACGTTCCTCGTTTTCATTTGTATAGGCAAGCAGAACCTTGTCCCTGTCTGTGACGTTGCCTGCCTGAGCAAGTCCATTACTGCTCGCAACGTGTCCGTTATACGGCTGGGCAACCCACATCTCATTTTGTGTCAAAAGTCGAAACGCAAGCAAGCATATACCGGCAACCATAGCCAGAGCGACTATGAGAACAAAAATACTTCTCGACATAATTCTCTTCATGCGTTCATCTCCTTTGTGATTTTATGTTAAACAGTTGTTTAGTCTCTGTGTTTTTTAAGGCGCTTCGCAGCGTATGTACGCTCGTCAGCTGCCTTGATAAATGCCAGAAGTCCCCAGCACGCAATAATCGAAGAACCACCTGCTGACACAAACGGGAATGTAACACCTGTCAGCGGTAAAATATCAGTAGCACCAAAAACATTTAATGAAGTCTGTACTACCATCAGACCTGCCGCACAGCAAGCTGAAATTGAATAAAATGTACTGCGGCTTCGTGTTGTAATAGCTCGCGCGTAAAACGCAAGTGTAACAATTGCGATTACAAGTGCAAATCCGACAACTACACCCATTTCTTCGCTGAGTATTCCGAAAACAAGGTCACTCTCAGACGCAAAGATGTATTTCAGATATCCATTACCAACACCGACACCACCGATACCGCCTGATGCAGTATATGTCAGCACTCTCGCCTGCTGATATGCTGTGTCCTGAGCATGCTCCCACACATGGCCCCAGGCTGCAAATCTGTTTGCTACATACGGCTTGAACTTAAGTACAATTGTACCTGCAAAAACAACAGAAACAAGTGCAAGTAGTACTGTTTTTAAATCGCCCGAACGCATAAACGCGATAAGCAAAAATGTCGCAAAGAATATAAGCGCTGTACCAAAGTCGCCCATAAGCGCAAGCGCCCCGACACACACAGCTGAAAACACAATAAACTCGAGGAAGTTGCGCTTTGTCTGCAATTTATCAAGTGCCGCAGCACCAACAAAAATATAAGCAACCTTTACAAACTCTGACGGTTGAACCGACACAGGGCCAATCTGAATCCAGTTCTGTGCACCGTGCTGTACCGAACCGAACACAAGGTTTACAGCGAGCAATCCCACAGCACCAATCATAATTGCCATTCGCCACGAATCAACTCGATCAGGGTTTTCGATAAACTTGACCAAAAAGCAGAAAAGTATAATACCAACGGTCGCTGCAATAAGCTGAACGTAAGCACTTCTCATTTCCTGGCGCACCAGAAGAATAACACCTATACCCGTCATAAATGATGCTAGTGCTTCGAGCTCGAAGTTAATTCGTTTGAAAATAACTGTGGATACAAAGAAAAATCCCCACAAAACAGCTTCTAAAATCAGGAATATAGTAAATGGTGTAAAGTCCTGAACCTCATTTGTAAAACACGCCTCAACCGTCATAAACAGGTGGAAGAATGTTACAAGGAGCATCAGCTTGTATGGTTGCAGACTTCCCTTGTTAGAAGCCTTCGAGAAAAACCACGATGGTCTGATTCTATCCTGAAATTCATCTCCGCGCTTTAGTACAAAGGTTGTTGAACCAACAGTAATCTCGTCATCAATCAGCACTTGCTTCCTGCCTCTGACTCTTTTACCATTGAGGAAAGTTCCGCCCTTTGATCCGATATCCGAAACAAGCCAGCCTTCCTGGCGTCTCAAAAGCACACAGTGATCTCTTGAAACAGTAGGGTCGTTGACGCAGATATCACTACCCTTACTTCTGCCGATAGAGTTCTCCCAGAACAGCACTGGAATCTGCTGTCCCGTATTTTTCAGTTCCAGAGTGACAAGCGGTTTTTCCGGTCGTCTGTGTCTTCGCATTGACGCAAAACACTGATAGATTATAACAACAGCATACAGCGGCAACAAAAATCTCAGTGCCACTACCGCTACATCAAGAAAAACCTGAAATCCCATGTCAGTCACCTCCACAAAAGTAAAAAATCATATAAATATACATTGTAATTTTAACCTATACTCACGCAAAAGTCAAATCAGATCAAGGTTACTCGCTGCCACAAATACCAGTCGCCTCTTGGTTATTGACTATTTTGCATAATTTTAGTATTATATACTATTATATAATAAGATTACTATGAGGTATTATGCCTTTGTAAAGGAAATCAGAATGGAAAACAAATACGATAAATTCGGTCACAGACTTGCATTGTCGGTATCAGTAAGCATTTTCTTCGTTTATACCCTTTTGCTGTACGCACCACTCAAGCTGTATATTGAAAACAAAAACATACTATGGTTCAACTTCGACGCTACTCTCACAGTATCGCTGATTATCTCAGCTGTAGCATTGGTTATTGTCACCTTGTTTGTGGCAATACCTAAACGGTTTATCCACGCGGGATTATCATGCCTGCTGTTTGCGTTAGCACTGGGCTTGTTCATACAAGGCAACTTTTTGAACATCAACTACGGCTCAGGTGTATTCGATGGTAGTGAAATTGCATGGAAAGACTACACCACCTACGGCGCAATCAACTCCGCTGTCTGGGCAGCGTGTCTTGCAATGCCGTTCGCTTTTTATATGGTATTCCGCACCCAATGGCGCAAAATCCTGATGTTCTCATCTCTGGGTCTTGTACTTGTACAGATTGTTATCCTGTCATCACTTGTGATGCAAAACTCAGGCCAGCTCGACAAGACCACCTACGAAGTAACACGTTCAGGTATTTATGAGCTGAGTGATAATGACAACACTCTGGTATTCGTGCTCGACTCTTTTGACGAGGAATATCTTGATAAAATCAAAAAAGACTTCCCTGATTATGAAAAACAGCTTTCTGGATTTGTCGAGTATGACAACACGCTCACAACAGGCTCTGGTGCTTCTGTCGCTCTCCCGTCACTCCTGACTGGTGAGGTTTACACAAAACAGACTACATACAAAAGCTACCTAAAGAGAATATGGGGCGACGATACTGTATATTCGTTGTTAAACGAAAATGGCGTGGATTCACGAATCTATGCCCAGACTGAGTATTTTGGTCCACACGCTAAAGATGATGTTAAAAACATAATCGACTATATGGATACCACAGGTGCCTACGCATCTATGACAAAAACCATATACAAATACGCGCTATACACATATTCTCCGCATTATCTCAAACAGTATTTCTGGCTTGACCTTGATACAATTTCAACTTACAAATCTAAAAATGCATACACATTAAACGACGCAAAATTTTACTCTGACTACGTAAGAGCCGAGGGCTTTTCATACTCAGACGAATATGATCGCGCTGTACGTGTCTACAACCTTGATGGTGCACGCTCACCATACACTCTGACCAAAAATACTATCAAAAGTATCAATGGCACGTCACTTGACGAACAGATTTATGGTTGCTTCAATTGTCTTTTTGCTATGATTGATGACCTGAAAGATAACGGTGCTTACGAAAACTCAACTATCATAATCACAGCAAACGTCGGTAATAAAGACCTTACTCAGCACCCGATTCTTCTTGTAAAAGAAAAAGGCAGCGTTGAAGGCTACGAAATCAGCCACGCTCCTGTTTCGCTGTTCGACCTTGCTCCGACTCTTGCTTCAACTGTAACAGATGATTACTCACGTTTTGGTTCAGGTAAGATGTTCTCAGAATTCACAAGCGACGCTAAACGCACAAGATATTTCTACTTGAATACTGGTGAAAATTGCGACACCAGAATCGAGCAGTATTCAACACGTGGAGATGCTAATAACCTTGAAAGCATGCGACTTCTAAACAGTTTCTACTCAACAACACAGGTCACCGACTACAAACTTGGCACCTCGCTCACTTTTGCGATGGACGCTACAGCAAATATGTACTGTGTCGATGGTTTCTGCTCAACCACAGGTTGGCGTACTCCTCTTGCAGGTCCTCAGGCTCAGATGGTCATCCCGATTTCATCTATCCCTAATGACGCAGAGGACATCCACGTTTACTTCGAACTTCACTCTGTGGACAAAGAATCCAACTGTATCATCTATGCAAACGGAAGAAAGGTTTATAGCGCAAAAATCAGTAAATCTTTTGTTAACGATGGTCTTAACTTCACTGTTCCTTGCTCTCTCATCGGCAACGATAACACCCTGAACCTGAGCTTTAACTTCACCGATATCGACAAAAATGAACTTGACCTCGAACAAAACAAACGCACCAAAACCTTCTCCCTCAAAAGCTTCAAGCTGTACACGCAGTAAACTTTTTACCACTAATACCCAAAAACGCCCTTGGAAATTCCATGGGCGTTTTATTTACGAAATAAGTCAAACATTATTGTCAACAAAAGTAGATTTAATACATATTTTATGATATACTGTTTTTAACTAATCTAAGAAGTGAGATTTTATGCCAAACACATATAAAGCAATTCAGATTTTGCTCAAGTCATTTATCTACAGCGAACCTCCAATTTTACCTGAGAAAGTAGACTATAACAAATTGTACTCTATCGCAAAAGTACAGCGTATTGATGGTATACTTGGATTTGTTCTGTCAAATTATAACCTTATCAACGACCAGATTATAGCTCAGCAATTCTTAAACAGCTATATTTCTTCAATCACTGTAAACACAAATATGACACATCGATTCGAGAAATTGGCACAACATCTTACTCAAAACGATATTGATGTTACCGTATTCAAAGGTTATTCTGTGCGAAAGCTCTACCCCGTACCGGAATTGCGTTCTTTTTCTGATGTCGATATACTGATAAAAGAATGTGACAGAAAAAAGGCCCACTCGCTTATGATAGACCTGGGGTTTGACTGTGTTGTAGATTATGGAAGTGTATACAACTACAAAAAGGGAATTGAATATTACGAATTTCACACTTCGCTTATAAGCACAGACATTCTCGATAGCGAAAGTATCACCGGATATTTAAACGAGGCTTTTGAACACTCTTCTAAAATTGATCTTGGTATATGCGAATTTGATGACGAATTTCACCTTATTTACCTGATTTCACATATAGCAAAACATATACACTGTGGCGGAGCCGGCATCAGGATGTACCTGGATATCGCACTATTCGTTAAAAACAAGAAAGACTTCGATTATATTCATTTCTTAAAGACTGCCGAAAAATTAGGTATAGATAAGTTTTCGTGTACAGTAATAAATGCAGCCTGCTCATGGTTTTCTATTAACATACCTTTGTATGTTAAAAACAAACATCATGTAGATACTAAAACTTTAGAAGCACTGTATTCTTTCACTATAGACAAGGGAATATTCGGAAATGCAATGGAGTCATCCGGTGAAGCAACAGTACAGCTAATGAAAAAGAAAGGCAGCAAACATCCAAAGTTTGATGCTCTGCTTTTCATTGCTTTTCCACCATTAAAAACAATGAAACTTAAGCACAAGTATCTTGATAAGGCTCCTTTCCTGTTGCCTTTTGCATGGTTACAAAGAGCATTTTCAAACATCACTAAAATCAAAACAAAAAACAAAAACCTACACGACATTATATCAACAGATGAAGCTGTCATAAACAAACACCAGTCGTTGCTTAAAGATATAGGTCTATAAAAAAGCCGAAGCAGAACATACTGCTTCGGCTTTCTATTTAGTATTTTCTCCAAACCATTTTATTTACAACGCCTGTGTAAGACTGAATAATCTTGATAACCTTATCGGACACATTCTCGTCCACATAATCAGGCACTGGGATTCCTAAATCGCCGTTTTTGTTCATCTCAACAGCAACGTCAACCGCCTGTAACAAGCTCTTCTCGTCAATTCCTGCGAGTACAAAACAAGCCTTATCAAGTGCCTCAGGACGTTCAGTTGATGTACGGATACAGACCGCTGGAAATGAATGTCCAACTGATGTAAAGAACGAACTCTCCTCAGGAAGTGTTCCAGAATCAGATACAACAGCAAATGCGTTCATCTGTAAGCAGTTGTAATCGTGGAAACCAAGCGGCTCGTTGCGGATAACGCGCGGGTCAAGCTCAAAGTTACTTGCCTCAAGGCGGTTTCTTGAGCGTGGATGACAAGAGTAAAGTATCGGCATATCGTACTTCTGAGCCATAGCATTGATAGCGTTAAAAAGCGACAAAAAGTTCTTTTCTGTGTCGATATTTTCCTCTCTGTGAGCAGAAAGCAAAATGTACTTGCCCTTTTCTAAACCGAGTCGAGCGTGCACATCAGATTCCTCGATCTTTTCAAGATTGTTGTGGAGCACTTCAGCCATCGGTGAACCTGTAACATAAGTTCTCTCTTTTGGAAGACCTGTGTCAGCAAGATAACGTCTTGCGTGCTCACTATATGCAAGATTCACATCAGAAATAATGTCAACGATTCGTCTATTAGTTTCTTCCGGCAAGCACTCGTCCTTACAACGGTTACCAGCCTCCATGTGGAAAATAGGAATATGAAGTCTCTTCGCACCAATAACAGAAAGGCACGAGTTTGTATCACCGAGTACCAGCACAGCGTCAGGCTTAATAGCAGCCATAAGCTGATAAGATTTAGCGATGATATTTCCCATAGTTTCGCCAAGATCGGAACCCACTGCATCCAGGTACACATCAGGGTCTGCAAGCTCCAAATCTTTAAAGAACACACCATTTAAATTGTAATCGTAGTTCTGACCTGTGTGCGCAAGAATAGTATCAAAATACTGTCTGCTCTTGTTGATAACCGCTGCAAGACGGATAATCTCAGGTCTTGTTCCGACAATAATTAACAGCTTCAGCTTACCGTTGTCTTTAAATGATACATTACTGAAATCGTTCATTATATTCTCCTTAAACTTCTTCGAAATATGTGTCAGGTTTGTTTGGATCAAAGCACTCGTTACACCACATAAAAGTAACCATATCTGTATCGCCGAGGTTCTCTATGTTATGGGTATATCCTGTAGGAATATCCACAACTTCGATCTTGTCGCCTGATACAAAATACTCGATAACCTTAGAATCTGGCTCATCGACTTTTCTGAATCTGATAACACCTTTACCACTTACCACAACAAACTTCTCGTTTTTTGTGTGGTGCCAATGGTTACCCTTTGTAATATGAGGTTTTGATATATTTACCGAAAACTGACCTCTGTCACAGGTTCTTAAAATCTCTGTAAAGCTACCTCTGTTATCACAATTCATTTTTAAATCGTACGAAAAGCCATCCTCAGGTAAATATGATAAATATGTAGCATACAATTTTTTTGTGAAAGCATCTTCTGTGCTTGGGACAGATCTTTCTTCACGGCTACGCTTGAAACTCTCTATAAGCTCAACAATCTCACCTAATGTAATAGTATGAACTGTGCTCACATAGCAGTAATCACCTTTGCGGTTTTCTTCACCTTTAAGTGCAGCAATCAGCTCAGCAACCACATCATCGATATATACCAGATTCATAACAACCGATGGGTCGTTAACAGTAATCGGCAAGTCGTTTGCGATGTTGTTACAAAAAGTTGCAACTGCAGAGTTATAGTTAGGTCTGCACCATTTACCAAAAACATTTGGGAATCTGTAAACCAGCACATTAGCGCCTGTTTCCTTAGAATATGCAAAAAGCAAGTCTTCTCCTGCTTTTTTTGATTGTCCATAAGGGTTGTCCAGTGCCGCCTGTGTTGATGATGAAATCATAACAGGACAGGTGTTGTTGTGTTTCTTTAACGTTTCAAGCAAAGTTGACGCAAAGCCGAAATTACCCTGCATAAACTCAGCCTGATCCTTAGGTCTGTTAACGCCTGCTAAATTGAAAACAAAGTCTGCCTCTTTACAATATTCGTCCAGAAGAGCCGGATCGCTATCGATGTCATAAGGAAAAACCTCAATATTTTCATCGATGCCGAAAGTTTTATCTTTACCTTCTATTATGTTCTTTAGTGTAGCACAAAGATTCTTACCAACGAATCCTTTAGCACCTGTAACTAAAATCTTCATATTACTTATTCTCCCACTGTGCTATTTCATCTCTGATATATTCCAGAGTAAGCAGTTTCTCTTTAACCTGCTCAACAGTCAGCAGATCAGTATTGTTAGAGTTAAACTCTGTGAGTGGATTGCGTTCTGTATCACCATCACTAAAGTACTTATCATAGTTGAGATCGCGCTTATCGCAAGGTACTCTGTAGAAATCACCTAAATCGATAGCATTGGAACATTCCTCGTTTGTAAGCAAGGTCTCATACATCTTCTCGCCGTGTCTGATACCAATAACTTTAATCTCGCTTTCAGCATGGAAAAGCTCTTTAACCGCCTGAGCTAGAACGCCGATAGTGCAAGCAGGAGCTTTTTGTACTAAGATATCGCCTGTAGCACCTTTTTCAAAAGCAAAAAGAACAAGGTCTACAGCTTCATCAAGACTCATAATAAATCTTGTCATAGTAGGGTCTGTAACTGTTAATGGTTTACCTGATTTAATCTGTTCGATAAACAGAGGGATAACAGAACCTCGGCTACACATAACATTACCATAACGAGTACAGCATATTTTTGTTTTGCTTTCGGAAATAGTTCTTGACTTTGCAACAATTACTTTTTCCATCATAGCTTTTGAAGTACCCATCGCATTAACCGGATAAGCTGCTTTGTCAGTTGACAAACAGATAACTGTCTTTACCCCCTCATCGATAGCTGCTGTCAACACATTGTCAGTACCGATAACATTAGTCTTTACAGCTTCAAGCGGGAAAAACTCGCAGGAAGGAACCTGCTTGAGAGCAGCAGCATGGAAGATATAATCAACACCATGCATAGCATTTTTTACAGATGCAAGATCTCTTACATCTCCGATAAAAAACTTAACTTTATCGGAGTACTCCGGACACTTAGCCTGAAATTCATGTCGCATATCATCTTGCTTTTTCTCATCACGGGAAAATACGCGGATTTCACCGATATCACTTGATAAAAATCTATTAAGTACTGCGTTACCAAAAGATCCTGTACCACCAGTGATAAGTAATGTTTTGCCTTTAAAAATTGATTCGCTCATTTCTTTATCCTCCACTACAGCCAAGGACACTGGGGTTTCTCAGTGCCATTGAAATTAAATGTATAATCAAGTATGTCAATAAAATACTGACCTACAGTTTCACCTGAAATTTTACTTTTAAAACTAATTGTATTTTTCTTAAACTGAGTTATCGCAGAAGGAGTAACACACAGTTTTTTTATCGCTAAAAACAGCTCATTCTCGTTATCTTCTACGATAACACCTGTATTACTCTCTCTAATAAGCTCGTCGCTGGTCGCCTTATTTGTAATAATAGTAGCACATCCGCCATTTATAGCCATGTTAGGGGTCATATTCCATCCGTCATAATGACTTGGAACTATACACACATCGTATTTACCCATGTCAGTACAAATATCTGAAAAAGCAACTGTACCTACACAATTAACGTTACTGTGTTTTTCAGCCCATTTAAAAACTTCCTCTTTATTATCACCGTATCCACCTACAATATCAAGTGACCAGTTATTAATCGAAGTTTCACTTAGCATATCTATTGCTTTCATCAAATTGTCAATTCCTTTGTTGCGATCATCAAGTCTGCCAACATATAAAAACTTCACTTCATCAACAATACGATGTTGGTTACTAACCTCAGGCATGCAAGGACAATACATAAAGGGATATATGACATTTTTATCAAAGCCATATTCACCATAAATGCGTCTTCCCTTTTCCCCCAGCGTTAAGAAGCAACCGATAATACTATTATACTTATTCCGTAGTTTTTTATATAGATGTTTCAACACAATCCTACGCAATATAAGTTCAATAAAGTTCCCTTTAAAAGATGGTATCTCGGCATTCACAACCACCTTAGGTTTGTTCACCAGTTTCAGGTATACATCAAGATGCTCTTTGCTGCATCCTCTGATGCCCGAAAAAATATGAATACCGTCTTTAGTATTATTAATTATTTCTCTTACTTTTTCGTCTTTATTTTTTTGTTTATCTAAAACGATTGTAGTTATCCTGCTACTTTTTTCATTAACGAAACCGAGAGAATCCAGACGCTCATCGCGTTCCTGATCACACACAACGATAATGTCATTTCCCCAATGTTCAGCAACATAACCAATATATCCTAAATCTACATCGTGCGGCACCTTACGCCAAAAAACAAGTTGCGGTCTCATACTACTCCTTCGTTTGCCGGCTGTTTTTGAATTTACAAGCAAGCAACCACTCGGTGAGCTTCATTCCAACCATCATTCCGATGATGTTGCACAAGATATCAGATGTTTCAAAGTAACCCACCAAAAAAACATATTGAAGAATTTCCAGGACACCTGAAATAAACATCGAATACAGAAAGCCTTTTAAAAATTTGTATTTGTAGTCTAAAACCCTGTAAAAAACACCACACGGCACAAACAACAGAACATTAGATAACATTCCTCTCAAAAAATGAACATTACCCTCTGTAACAATCTTTTTGATGCCGTAAAACGGATTAAGAAGCGCACCCGTTACTCCGATACGATTACTACCGAGCAATGTCATTCCAATCACTAAAGCAAAGTATAGTGAAAAAACAGTCGACATTATAATGGTTTTCTTCAAGCCGGATTTAACAACAAAGTAAATAAACAAATGAAGCACCACATAGCTTATTATAACTGTAACAAGATACTTCCACAACGGAAAATCCAGATAAACACTTATAAAATACGGAGGGTTCTTAAAAAATAAATCCATATTACTTACCCAACAATTTTTGCTTAATCGGATACAGTTTTTTCTTGATAGTCAAAGTCAGCGGTTCTTTAGGCTTGTACATTTTGTATGTCTTTTTAAATGTGTATCTGTTAATGTCATCAAAAAACTTGCTTCGGGTATCCGGTTTATTCACCGAACGCAATGCCATCATATTATTTTCAATAGCTTTGCTGTATGAAATTTCCCTAGCCCAGATGCTGTCAGATATATTCTCGAAAAGTTGTTTTCCTTTTTGTGAGTTTATTATAAGCAGTGAAGTTCCTTTATCGTCATAAGAACCATTTGGCAGAATATCTGCTATGCCCCACAAATCAGCCACAGTTACATCGCTTCTTCTGTATCCGTTTTTAAACGGACATTCATAACAAATGTGTCTGAGTGAATAATTTTGTGCAAAGAAAAAACTATAAGGATTTTTATAAAACGACTCCCTAAAAACTTCTCTTTCACCTTTTTTTACTAAAAAGTCAGACTTTGTCTCCCAACCCTTATTTTTATCCCTGAAAATAATATCAGTGGCAGTATCAAACCCTGTTTCTTTCAAGTACTTATCCCATAATCCAGGAGATGGTACTCCGTGACAAATAAAGTCCTGAGTAATCAGATTATCATAATCTTTTCTCAGATATGCATACAAGCCTTCTATCTGGCAAGCTGAACCGGTATACAAAACAACCCTACCGCTGTTAAGTAACTCTTTAACCTTTTTATATGTATCCTTAGTATCGCTCTGAACATACTTAGAGCCCTGCAATCTACTAAGCTCATTTTTGTTATCCACCATTATATGGCTGACTTTCATTCCATCTTCGTAGCCAACGCCAAAAACAACGCCACCATTTTCCAACACATATAATGCCAGACTGTACGCAACACCACCTGAGGTAGACTTTCTTCTGGCCTGTTCATCAGTTGTTTTCACAGCATAAGCAAGTTTCAGTTGCTCGCCATATTCCCTTTTTGCAATAACTGGGCATACTTTATCACATAAAGAACAATCTATACAACTGTTAGTATCAACCTGTGGATAAAGAAATCCTTCACAGTCGTACTGCATTATTATCGCTTTCTCAGGGCAAGCATTCGCACAAGCAGAACATCCACAACACTTTGATTTGTCTTTAATTTCTATCATCAAGCTTTCTTCTTTCCTCTTTTAATAAACGCTAAGATTCTATGCCATACATTAACAGTATCTTTATGGTCAAAAATCAAGAATACCGCTACTGTGATTACCACCGCAACAACTCCTACAATCAATGCGTACACTACCCATTCAAGGTAAGACTTCGGCTGATAACCTACCGCCAGTGATAAACCATATATACCAAAAACTATAACAAGCATCTGTACAATTTGTCTTACATTTTTGGCTATCGACATGTCCACCAGCTCTTTTGGAGAAAGAATCAGCAGTTCAATAAGCATATACAGATTTGCTATACACAAAGCAAGCATAGCACCGTTCAGCCCCAACCACCATGTTAAAACAATAGTGCTGACGAGTATGAGTACTGTTTGTATTGCAGTTTGTCTTCTTATAACTTTAAACTTACCGAAAGAATAAATCAGCATACCATGAGGTGCTTTGAAATTATCCAGCAAACCTTTCAGCGTTATCAGTATAGCAAAAACCGGAACAATATAATTCACATCTGTAATGCCATCAGTGTACAACGCCACAAACGATAACAAACAAGTGAGCATAACAGTGTATACGATGGTAATAAGAATATAAAAAGCTGTTCTGAATTCTTCGGTAGTTTTCTTTAATAAATTCTTATCACCTATAGCATATATGTTTCCAAAGCCAGCACTCAGTCCGTTTGTAAAAACTGAAATACAAGTAGCAACCGAGCCCGCTATCATATTATATATAGAATAAACGCTGATTTGCTTGAAATCCAGAATAGCTGTCATAATAACAACCGGCGCACCTGTTGCTACAACACCCATAATCTGTAAACCCATAGCATCCCAACGCTTATCAAGCGCCTTCATATTAGGCTCTGCCTTATAGTTTATCTTGCCATATTTGTGTCGTGTATAAATCGCCAGCACAATCGAGGTCACAAAGAAAGATAGTATGCCAAGTCCTCTAACCCATACAACGCCCATACCTAAATTGATAGTAACATATACAATTATCAAATGAACTATCAACTGAATTGCATTTGACAGTGACACAGCGTAGCCACACTGATCAGCAGTAAGCAGAGTTCTGTATTTTGCAAGTATAAAGAAGTTAAAAGTAGAGTTACAGCAAAGCACCAACACCAAGGCAAACATCTCAAAATAACTTAGTGAGCTTTGTTCTCCGATAAATGGATAGACAGCAGCCAACGCTACAGACATTCCAACGAACAACAAACCTATTCGATAGTACGAGATTTTCGCTGCACTAATAATTGAATCTCTTTCTTTAACATCTCCCGAAGCCAATGGTTTATATAACGCAAAAACAGTCGCGTTAGACAAGCCAGCCTCTACTAATGTCAAATACGAGATAAACTGCATAATAGAAGATGTAATGCCGTTGATCTCCGAACCAAACGCAGTAAGCATAAGGCGCGGAGAGATAAAACCGGTAACTACCGTAATTATCTGAAGCACAGCAGAACCTATTATGTTTTTAACAAATTTATCCGTACGGTTTACCGTGGGATTACTCATTTAATATTGCCTCCAAAAACTGTCGTGAACGAAGTCTGTCCGCAAAAATCTTTTCGTTCACTATATCATAATTTATAGAATCTTTACTTATTTTCTCTTCAATAATTCTATCATTTACCCCATAACGATTTGCTAAATCAACAATGCGCGAATTGCGACCAATTTTAGAAAGTGCTACCCACACCTGCTTATTAAAATTCAGTGACAACGCAAATCCGTGGAAAGAGTTCGTGAACACATATTCAGCGTTTTTTATATACCCCAACCACTCCTGAGGACTCAGGTTTTTTCTATCCTCAATGCCATCAATTCCTTTTACTGTATAAGCAAGGTTTAAAATCTTGAGTCCTTTTTCTTTAGCAAAAGCTTTAGCTTGATTTATCAGCTCTTCATTTCTTGCAAGCATGAAAAGTGCTATGTATTTATCCTCACTAACAGGCTTTGCTATTTTTGACCATTGGTCTTTTTCAAGCAAAAATGTCGGATCACAAACAACTTGTGAGTCTGCTTCTAAATACTCTTTTATAATCTGCTGTCCGCTTTCTTCACGAACACTGATATGCTTGAATTTCTTTAATAGTTCTATCACCTTATCTTTACTCTTCCAGCTATCGATTTCAGACACGCCAAAACTCGCCGCATAGGAGTATTTGTTAGGTGAATCAGTAAAATCAAAGTAATAGTGAAAATTATCGTCTGTGAGTTGACAATTAAAGACCTGATCGCTTCCTGTAATATACACAGCGTCATCTTCAAACTGCCCCTCAAACAACGCCCCATGTCCGTTATAGCTTTTTGTAAGCTTCATGTTGCTTTTTGTAAAAGCATCGAATTTTTTATGTAAACTGTACTTAGACGGCAACTGCATCAATTGAACTATAACACTTTTTATTCCCGTTTTTTGAATAGTCAAAAAATTCTTATGGTGACGCTCGCGATTATAATCGATAACTCTGCAATCACAATCCATAAGATTCAATGTTTTATGAAGTGCGTATCCTTGTAATACTGCACCATAATTTACAGAACCATGAAAAGTCAACAAATAGACTTTTTTCATATTATTATCCTCTTTTTATCTTACTCAAAATTTTGTAAATATTCTGAAGTCCATTTTCACCGAATAATCTGTAGCTTAAAATATTAACAAATTTCGGTTTAATTTTCTTTATATCGTAGTATTCTTTACTATCTGCAGACTCTGACAAATACTGCATATGAGTCTCAAAAACCTCCATATAATCAGGGCTTGAAACAGCAACTTGCGGAGGCAGAGCATCAAATTCTCTATCTATAAGAATTCTTTCAAGAAGTCTACCGGTACTGTCATACGGCAACTGTGGATTTCTATGTACTATTTCTTTTGTTGTATAGCCCACGATACCGATAGCATCAAAGTCCATCGCATCAATAGCGATTGTGATATAGCCTGCATCAGAAGATGTTCGAGCAGCTCCAGCTGACGATACAAAAACATCCATTTTGTCAAGCAAATGTTCAGGAACAGGGAAAATTGCTCCCGTAACATATACAGACAGATTATCGGTGTCTTTAACCGATTCGTATATTGCATCTATATCCGCCTTGTCAGGAGAACCCCCGAAAAATACCATCTGAAATGTTTTATCACTATGTTCTTTTGCAAATTTCTTTATATCCTCAACCATCGGATTAACGAACGGCTTGTTAATTCTTCCTATACTTCCGATATGATAATCAGCATCAACGATAAAACTATCGTGTTCAGACTCACATTCTTCAATTGTGTTATAGCACACAGCAAGCAACTCGCCTTTCTTGTTCTCAGGCACTTCTCTATACCCTTCGAACAGCTTAGTTAAAGCAAACTCTGTGTTGCCTGCCAGTTCTCCGCGCTGATACTTAAAGTCATAAAACCTCATGTATCTTAAATCGCTTAAACTATAATCCTCCTGAATCAAAAAAGCAAAATGCTTTCCGCCAATTTCTTCTGCGAGAATCTCGCCCCAAAGATTAACCTGTATAAAGTTAGTTTCTATAACAACTTCACAATCTGTTTCTCCAATGAAACTCTTCATTTTTTCGATGATTTCCTGTCTTTGCTTTTTCGAAAAAATATATGGGTTTTTCATCATCTGAGGTAAAACAAAATCTTCGTAAGGTTTCAGCTCTTTTACACAGACATCGTGTCCCGGTTCAGTACAAATAATCGTTACATCCCATCCGTGTTTTTGTAAAAACAAAAGCTTATTTCTGACATATATCTGTGTGCCACCAACACCCGATACTGCAAATGTCAAGAAAACATATTTTTTCATCTTATCCTCCCATAAACTCTTGTTTTTACCGACTGTTTTTACATACAGCACTTTTATACAAATTAAAACTTATCGCTATTAAGACAGCGTAAATTTTATATCCTTTTGCTACATAGCTTTTCAGGAAAAACTTCAGATTATCTTTCACAATTTTTCTGAGCTTTTCTATATACTCTTTATTCTGATATCCGCTTTTTGCAATCGTATTTAAGTTAAATATGACGGTCTTCACATATTCAGTAAGCGCAACATCGTAAATCTCAGAAAGATTTTCTTTGATATCCTCTAGTACAATAGTCTGAGCTTTGAGCATTGTGGTATTTTTATCCGAAAAAACGACACGTGACGCCGACTGTTCGTTATTACAGTAGTAATACATAGGACTTGACATATAAACTGCCCTATTGCTTTCTTTCATCAGTTGATAAGCAAAGAGTAAATCCTCATTATGTGATACAGTTTCATCAAAACGAAGATTACCTATAAGCTTTACAGAAAAGATTTTATCACATAGTGAACATGTATACTTCACCTGTCTGAGCATTTCTGATATTGTCTGAGCCTTGTCGAACACATCGAGAACATCATGATTATAGTGCGGAATAAACTCACCTGCGCTGTTTTCCATAGCATAAATGCCCATAGAAATATCAGCATCATTATTAACCAGATTATCATACAGCACCTCATACATATGAAGGTCAATATAGTCATCTGCATCAACAAAACCGACATATTTTCCGTGAACATTATCAAGACCGACATTACGAGCAGAAGATACCCCACCGTTTTCTTTGTGGATAACCTTCACTCTGCGATCCATTTCAGCATACTCATCACAAATAGCTCCGCTATTATCAGGAGAACCATCGTCGACAAGTATTATTTCTAAGTTATTGTAAGTCTGGTTTATTAAACTGTCGACACATCTTCGTATGTACTTTTCAACGTTATATACCGGTACAATTATGCTTATCAGCGGTTTATTCTCCATACCTGATGGTATCCTTTCATCTTGATTTAAGTTACTCACCATCAATCAATTTCTCGATTTTCTCTATTTCTTCCACGTTAGAATAGTCTTTGCTTAAAACGTTTTTCTTCAGCTCGTCTACTGAAAAGTCACCATTCAAAAGTGCTTTCAGCCCACGATAAATACCCTCAGTAGAGTTTTCGGTTATAACACCGTCCACCCCATCTCTGATTTGCTCTCTTGCAGAAGAATACTCGGTAACAAAGACAGGCAAACCTACCATAAACGCCTCTGTAACAGCCATCGGCTTGCCCTCAAAGCGTGACGGCAAGAAAAACATAGTCATATCTTTAAGGTACTTTATAGGATTTTTTTTCATACCCAACGGAAAGATAACATCCTGTAGTCCGTTTTCTTCAATCATTTCTTTAAACGCTGTCATATCCTGACCATCGCCAAAAACATACCAGGCAATATTGTCGAGCAAACCCTCTTTTTTCAGTTTAGACATCGCTTCCACAGCACGGTCAAGCCCTTTTGACCTGAAATTGATTCTGCATGTAGAAACCAGATTTATCTTATCTTTATCAACATCCAAATCAGTTTCTTCATCAGCCATTGAACGCACATATTCAGTAGAAAGAATATTTTCTATAACACAACTTCTGTCAGAAAGCTCAGGAAACGCTTTGTCAAAATCGACCTTGCAATCATCAGATACAAGTACAATCTTATCAAAAGCTGCCATAGATTCACGGTCATAATCAGGGTTAAATTTACTGTCAGCGTAGTTTATGTGTATCCATGCAAGTTTGCGGTTTGCATCTATATGTCTTGCGACAAATTTACATCTATCGCCCTCTAAAAACGCAATCGCAACATCATACTTTCCCTCAACACTTCTGAAAAACTCAGCGTCTTTCATCTCGATATACTGAGCCAGATGTATAGGCACACCACTTTTTTTTGCTATACTCTTGCCTTTTAAATACGCAAGCATATATTTAACAGATAAAAATCTATGGATTTTATCCTTCTTAGGGTCAGTATACTTTTTAGCTGGTGGTAAAAGGTTTACTTCTTTAGGAATCTTATCCAGCAGTTCACCGCTATGTAAATTAAGTAATAAATCTACATCGTATTTTGTATAATCGAGCCTGTTGAGTATCGACAACAAACTTGTGGTACTGCCGCCGATCATCATAGCAGGATATGCAACAATCACTTTTTTTCGCTGTGACATTATTTGCCCAACTTTCTCTTTATCTTTGACATCAACAAGTCGGATCGTAGCCATGTCGTTCTGTGAGCCTAGGAGTTG
>JAZSHE010000228.1:0-6277 GCA_045533085.1 Ruminococcus sp. | reverse complement strand
CTTTGAGAAAATCGCCGTGCCTGAGTATCCTTTTTTCTCAGCATAGTTCCAGTAGCAGTGGTAGCCCTCTGGCGCAAAGTCAATCTGACCCTCCTGCAGCTTTGTTTCCTGCAAACAGAAAATATCAGCATCAAGTGCGTTGAAATCGTCCATAAAGCCTTTTTGCATAATTGCTCTCAGGCCGTTAACATTGAAAGATATAAATCTCATAATAACCTCTTATTCAAAGTGAGTGTTCAGCTTTTCGACAATTCTGTCAAAATGCATACTGTGGCTGGCTTTGACCAAAACTGTATCACCCTTTTCGATGATGCCTGCTATTTTTTCGCAACACTCATCAACAGTTTCGAAGTAGTAGCCGTTTTTGTCTGCACCCTCAAAAAGATGAGTGCACAGCTCACCCACAGCAACAACTACATCGATACCCGTATCTTTGATGAAAGCTCCGGTATCATAGTGGAGCTTGTTTTCGTTTTCACCGAGCTCTTTCATATCGCCGATAACGGCAACTTTTCTGCCACCGAATTTTGCAAGCGATGCTACAGAAGCTCTCACCGATGTTGGATTAGCGTTGTAGCAGTCATCAATGATTGTGATGTCGGATTTTCTGATGACATTACTACGTGAGCCGACAGTTTTGTAAGACTCAACGCCAGCTTTAATTTCAGATGGTGTCATGCCTAAACTCTCGCCGATAGCGGATGCACACAGAGCGTTTGATACCATGTGGCTTTCAACCGATGGAACTGTACACTCAACAACAGAATTTTTGAGATACAGCTTGCAGTGAATACCTTTTACAAGGTCGGTTTCTATAATCTCAGCCTTGTATTCGTTTCTGTCATCAAAGCCGTAGAATGTAGTTTTAATGCCGTTGTGCTCTTTAACTGTGAACAGCTTTTCGTCATCGCCACAGAAAAACATCCTGCCGTCATCGCTCAAAAACTCAAGCATCTCCGTCTTTGCTTTGAGAACACCATCGAGGTCCTTGAGGTTTTCAAGGTGGCAGTAGCCGATATTTGTGATAACCGAAATGTCAGGTCGCACCATTGTTGCGAGCCTTGTCATCTCAGTAAAACCGGAAATACCCATCTCAATAACTGCGATTTCGTGGTTTTCTTCGAGCTTGAACAAAGTCAGCGGAACACCAAGCTCGTTGTTGAAGTTCCCGCTTGTTTTGTGCACGTTGAATTTCTGTGATAACACAGAACTAATCATTTCTTTTGTCGAGGTTTTGCCCACAGAGCCTGTAATTCCGATGAAAGGAATAGTAAACAGCGAGCGGTAAAACTCAGCGATTTTCTTAAGTGCGACAAGTGTTGATTCTACCAGAATATAGTTGCAGTCACAGTGTGGCTTTTCTTCAACAAGAGCACACACAGCGCCTGAATTTATGCACTGACAAACAAAATCGTGACCGTCAACACGCTCACCTTTGATAGCGGCAAACATTGTGCCTGCTGTTACCTGACGGCTGTCTGTTACGATAGAAGTGACCAGAGTGTTTTCGTCACCACACAGCTGACCGCCACAGCTTTTTGCGATATCTTTTAGTGTAATAGCTTTCATAGTATCACCATAACCAAAAATGAATGATTATTGTAGAGAGAGGGTTGGACCTCTCAGATTCAATATGTATTATAATTAATTATACTTTTCGAGTGACAACTCGATAATTTTTTCGCAAAGCTCAGGGAATTCCATTCCGTCGGCTCTTGCTTCCTGAGGGAGCAGACTCATTGGTGTCATACCAGGCAGAGTGTTTGCTTCCAGACAGTAAATTCTGCCGTCGTTTTCATCAAGCAGGAAGTCGATTCTTGCGTAGCTTTGGAGCTGTAACTCGTTGAAAGCATGGCACGCTGCATCCTGCAATAATTTTGTAGTAGCCTCATCAAGTACAGCAGGGCAGATTTCCTCTGTGTTGCCTGCCTGATACTTGTTAACATAGTCGTAAAATCCTGACTTTGGAATAATCTCAATAACAGGCAGAGCTTTGTTGCCGAGCACACCGATAGAAAACTCTCTGCCTTTGATGTACTGCTCAACGAGTACCTGACCTTCGTATTTGAACGCGTCAATCATCGCCTGCTCAAAATCGTCTTTTGTCTGTACAATCGAAACACCGACAGAGCTGCCTGCTGAGCAAGGCTTTACAACGCATGGAAAATCAGTCCAACTGTCAAGCTCGCCAGTGACAAGTGCCTCTTTGTGATATAGCTTGGATGCCGGAGTAGGTACACCTGAGTGCAAGAAAACAGCTTTTGTAACACCTTTGTCCATAGCAACAGCAGAGCCTAAATATCCCGCACCTGTATACTTGATGCCGAGCATATCAAAAGCCGCCTGAAGCTGACCGTTTTCGCCCATACCACCATGAAGTGCGAAAAAGCAGATATCAGCCGCCTTGCAGATTTCGATGACGTTTTCACCGAAAATGCAGTCGGATTTGTCTTTGCGCATAGCTTTGATTTGTTCTAAATCCGGAATCTGTGTAGAAACACCAGTGATAGACTTTGTGAAATCGTAGCCGTTTTCGAACAGCTCATCGATGCTGTCAATTTTTTCTTCGATACCCATAAACACGTCAAGCAAAATAGCCTTGTGTCCTTTTTCTCTGAGAGCTGAGTAGACCTTTGAGCCTGATGTGATTGAAACATCACGTTCTGTGCTCAGTCCACCTGCAAGTACAACAATTTTCATATATATTAC
Source organism: Ruminococcus sp. (assembly GCA_045533085.1). Lineage (GTDB taxonomy): Bacteria > Bacillota > Clostridia > Oscillospirales > Acutalibacteraceae > Ruminococcoides. The sequence goes on along the minus strand of JAZSHE010000228.1, from coordinate 3,568 downwards.
CTCTTATTCTCCGATGATTTTGATGAGAGCGTGTTTTCTGCGGTTGCCATCAAGCTCGTAGTAGAAAATCTGCTCCCAAGTGCCGAAATCAAGTTGTCCGTCTGTGATAGCACAAACGACTTCTCTACCCATAATAGTGCGTTTTAAGTGGGCGTCAGCATTGTCCTCAAACCCGTTGTGAGCGTACTGGTCGTATGGCTTTTCAGGAGCGAGCTTCTCAAGCCAGCGTTCGTAGTCGCTGTGTAGACCTCTTTCGTCGTCGTTGATGAAAACGGACGCTGTGATGTTCATCGCGTTAACAAGCACCAAGCCTTCTTTAACACCACTTTCGTCAATCGCTCTTTGCACTTCGTTTGTAATGTTGATAATTTTTCTTCTCTGTGGAACATTGAACCACAGTTCCTGTCTGTAACTTTTCATAGCTTAAAACATAAAGGAGTCAAAGCCCCAGTATTCTACTTCTTCAAATTTAACGTAAACACGGTTGCCTGAGATGTTAAGCTCCTCTTGTGCAATTTCGCACAGAGCCTTTGTCACAGCTTCGTAGTTTTCCTTTGATGATTTGCCAAGGAGCTTTACTTCAAAGAAAGCAGAGTCCTCGTTGTTGTTGCCCTTGAAGTACAGTGTGCAGTCACTTTGAATCTGTACCATGAGGTAAGCTTCGCTTTTGCCGATAAGGCTCATTGTTTTGCCGAGTCTGCTTTTGATGATTTCTTCTTTTGTTTTGTCAACAGGTGTTGAAAATCTAGCATCGATAAATGGCATATTTATCCCTCCATAACATATATGGATTTATTATAATACTTAATGCCTATTTTATCAAGCAAAAAAGAACAACCCACCCTAAAATCGGGTAGGTTGTCCTTTTGGGGATTATAATATTGAATTGTGCAGAGGGGAGTCTGCAGTTTCAAACTGAGTAATTATGCTGGGACGAGTATTTTGCAAATAAATGAAGCAGTCCCGCTTGCTGTATTGCCGTTTGAGTCTGTTACATAAACCGTAACTACATAAGTATCACCGTGGTCAATCAGACCGTATCCGAGTGTGACTGAGTTTTCTTTTACATCCTGCTTAGAAAAAAAGAAGTCGCGTTCTTCTTCGATTAAGTATGGACATGACACATAGTAGCTGTATGTGTAGTCGCCTGAGCCGTTAATAACATCAACTGTAATTGTAGGGTTTGTGCTGTATGTGTCATCGATTGTGATGTTTTTGATGAAAGGATTAGTTGTGTCTGTGACAGGGTCGATAACCTCGTAACTCTTGGTAAGTCTGCCTGCTTCTTCGCCCCACTTGTCAGTGAGTACAACCTCGACGCGGTAGATTCCTTTTTGTGGGAAAGTGTAGGTGAGGGTTGAGTCATCGCCCGTAGCTGTATCAACCAGTTTGTCTGAAACATAAAGATAAGCCACAGATGGTTCAGGATAAGCGTAGCCGCACACTTTGAAATCAACCGGTACACCTGCCTGTGCCTTGCCTGATAAATAGCTTGGGATTACGTCGTAAAGACTCTTGTCAACAAGAAAGAATTCTCCTGCCGGGAAGGTTGTGATAATATTTGCCAGATACAGCTGAATTGTAGTAGCATCCATAATTGAGATTTCATTATCACCATCAACGTCAGCACCTTCGTAATGACCAAGATACACACCTTCGATGTTGGCAAGATGCATCTGAATAATAGTAGCATCTAGAACACTTATATTCTGGTCAGCGTCAGCATCACCATACTTCTGTGGCGGACGTGCCGCGTTTGTTGATATCGCCATAACAGAAACAAGAATAACAGCGGTCAAGATAATAGCAAATATTTTTTTCATTTGAGTTTTCTCCTTTAGGGTTATATATATTTAACATTAGAGTACAGAATCACACCATCTTTGTCATAGAAATAGTAGGTGTAGTTTCCGTGTTGTTGGATAAGACCATCAGGCATACGGTAGCTGATTATTGCTTTACCGTTTGAATAACCTCGTATGCTCGCTTTGTGTTGCGCAGAATACAGGTTTGAATCACCCAGCAGATAGCCGTTTGAGTCGTATACCATACAGTAAATATTGTTGTCCTCAGGCACAAGCGACGACCTCAGCGAGCATCCGAAATAAATGTTGCTGAATGATTGCTCAGGAGGATTGCTTGGCACACTTGGCATACTTGGTTCGATACCGGGGATTTCCGGTTCGACATCAGGTGCTTCGTCGGGTGGGGGCTCTGTTGGCGCTACAGTTGGTTTTACTGTTGGTGTAACAGTTGGTGGTTCATAAGGGACAGACGGCTTTGTTGTAGGATTATTCGGTTTCGTTGGTACGGTTGGCTCAGGTGATTCAGTTGGCTCTGGTAGTTCGGTTGGAGTATCAACCGTGTCGTCAGGTTCTGTTGGTCTTGTCGGTCCGACTATCGGATTTTGAGTTGCGTCCTCAGAGCCAGACGTAGAATTTGAAGTAGGTGCTGTCGGAGTTACTGATTCTGTTGGTTCAATTTCAGTATCTGAAGTTGAACTGTCCTCTTTGTCGTCTTCGTCACCTTTGTGCTGTGGTGTGACTGAGCTTTCACTTGATTCAGTATCGTCTACGGATTCAATAATATCTACATTTGGGTCAACAGGAGGAGTTATCGTATCCTGTTTGAGATAAATCGTGATACTCACGATACTAACAAATATAAGACAAGCTACTGCCGCGAGCGCTCTGCTGTTTATGAAAAACAGCAACGGCTTTTTCTTTTCCACCTCAGCAGGTATGTTGAGCGCGTTTTCTATCCAACTTTCAGGAGCTTTTATGTTAGTAAGGCTGTCAAAGTTTACGTTTTTCATATACCATCACCTCCGTAAATGCTCTTAAGTTTTTCTCTGCCGCGTTTGAGTAGGGTTTTAACTGTGTTTTTGTTATGGCTTAGAATTTCTGCGATTTCCTCTACTTTGTATTTTTCACAGTAGTAAAGGTAGAGAACATCTCTGTACTTTGGTTCAAGCTCGACCAAAGCCCATGAAATATCAGAAGTGTCATACGGAAAATCGACTGCAGTATCCTTTCTTTCATCAAAAGGTATGAGCTTTCTGTTTTTGCGTACGTAAGTGTTACATTCGTTGATAGCAACTCTTATCAGCCACGCTTTTAGGTGGGATTCGTCTGTAAAATCAGGAGAGTTTTTGTATAGGCTGACAAAAGTATTCTGGAAACAATCTTCCGCATCAGCCCAGTTTCTGAGTCTCATTATGCATACTGATACAACAGTCTGGTTATACTTATGAACGACTTGTTCATAACTTAGTCCTGCAAATGACAATTCAGCCATAATAATCCCCCCTCTATAAATAAAACGCACAAAACCTTCGTTTGGTTTCAACGTTTTAAAAAAATATAAAATATTTTCTGATTTTTACATTATATATCCAAATTGTGGTAAAAAACAACACTAAATATTAAATAAAACTACAGAAAATCTTATTTTTCTACAAAGGAATTATTTGTGCTTAGTTTGATGTATAATAAACAATGAATGAAAGTGTTTTTCATTAAAATCAAATTAGATTTTGGAGGAATTACAATGCCATTAGTAAATGCAA
>JAZSHE010000028.1:0-25784 GCA_045533085.1 Ruminococcus sp. | reverse complement strand
AATATCACGCCTTCGTCGTCGCAAAGTCTCTTGATTACGATTTCCCTGGTCGGAAAATCTTTATCTTACGACTTGCTCCTCCTCTCCCCAAAATCATAGATTTCGGGGACCCCGAATTTTTCGCATCTCTTTAAAATCTCTACTGTTCCTCTATCCCTTGATAAAATCAAGAAAGACAGTATATTCTTGATTTTTTATCTCGGGATTTCGGTCACATTGAGATTTTAAAGGCTCGAGCGCTCGGCGCTTAATCTACATCATAAAAAAGTGGTTCTTTCTTTTTGCGTTTGTCCCTTACTGTGACATTTGATGTGTCATATCGGCTGTCACTTTTGTCGTAGGACGATGAACGGGAGCGTCTTGGTTGTTCGTTTTTGAGCCCGATTTCCTGAGCAAAGTTTTCAAAATTGTATGATGTGTCATTATCGTTGTCGATAACACGGTGCTTCTTCTTAGCCTGACGTTTTGCGTCAGTAGCGGTGTATGCCGCTGTGGAGAACACGACCGTAAAAAATACCGCAACTACAGCGAAGAACAAAAACAGACAGAACAGCCACCATGCGATTGATACAAGAAGAATCAGCAACGATGCCAGTACAACGATACCGACACACACTGCACCGCACGCAAGGTACGCGTACATATCGTCTTTGATAGTGTGGGTGAACTTGAACGCAGGGTGTATCGCACACGCGATTGTACACACCGCTGCTACCAGCAGACACACCGCTGTGGTAAGAGTGTGGTATATAACCATATCGAGTATCATAGGAATACAGAAGAACACAGCCGGTACGATAGCATGACGCATATCAAATCTTCGCCAAATAAGTACAGTCAGCGGTGCAAGGACGCATCCGACGAGTGCTGCTCCGACAGAACCCTGAAACAATGGCGCAAAAAACAGCACAACAAAAATTGCAAACGCTATCAAAAACAGGTTTCTTCCTTTTTTAGTGTTTATAAATTTACTAACGGTTTTGCATCTTTCCTTAAAAATCTCGAACAACGAGTTAAGATTCAGCTTCATAATAGCACCGTCCTCTCAAAAAGTCATTATACCATATTATGGAAATAAATTCAATTGCTATAAAATTGCCATAAAAACGTACTAAATTACGCTTTTTTACTTGATTTTTTTGCTCATACAGTGTATGATATCTGCGTATATGTTAACTGTAAACCCGTATGAATCCGACAGAAGCTTTTTGAGCAACCGTCGGGGGACGGGATTTCCGGAGAAGTTCTGTGTATACAGAATGCCGAAGGTGCAAAGCGCGACGCTAATCTCTCAGGCAAAAGGACGGATTTCTGCTATTGGCAGTGTTGTGCTTTTGGACGTTGCTCGTGCGACGTCTTTTTTATTTGCAGTTATAAGAAGAAAGGGGAAATATGATGGAACAGTTTTTCGCAAAGCTCAGCGAAGTCAACGGTGCCATCAACTCGGTAGTATGGGGCCCAGCGGCGCTTATACTCCTTGTTGGTACAGGTGTGCTGATGACTTTTCTGACAAAATTCTTTCAGGTGACACACGTTGGTCACTGGTTCAAGCGTACTATCGGAAGCGTTTTCGACAAAAATGTTTCCGGTCACACAGGAGATAAGGACAAATCAATCTCGCAGTTTCAGTCGATGTGTACTGCGCTTGCGGCTACAGTAGGTGTCGGTAACATTGCAGGTGTTGCTTCTGCTATCGCAACAGGCGGCGCAGGTGCGGTGTTCTGGATGTGGGTTGCGGCATTCTTTGGAATGATGACTGGCTTCTCTGAGAACGTGCTCGGTATTTATTACAGACGCAAAAATCCTCAGGGCGAGTGGTCCGGCGGTGCGATGTACTTTTTGAAGTATGGCTTGGGTTCTAAAAAAGGCTTCAAAATAATCGGTAAAGTGCTTGGTGCACTGTTTGCCATGTTTACTGTGCTTGCAGCATTCGGTATCGGCAATATGGGTCAGGTCAACAAGATTGTTGCTAATATCCAGTCAGCGTTTAAAATCGAAGCTTTAACAAGCGTTGTTCTTTATGGTGAGGGAGACAGTACAATAACTTTATACTCTGCTATTATCGGTGCTGTCATTATGGTGCTGACAGGACTTATTGTGCTTGGTGGCGTCAAGCGTATCGGTGCTGTTGCAGAGAAAATCGTTCCTGTAATGGTTGTACTTTATGTTGTTGGTTCATTTGTTGTTATCGGCATCAACTACGATATGATAGGTACTGCTTTTGCTAGCATTTTCAAAACTGCATTCAAGCCTGTTGCTGTTACCGGTGGTGGATTTGGTTACCTTGTAAGCGTTGTCATCACTCAGGGCTTCAAGCGCGGTGTGTTCTCTAACGAAGCAGGTCTTGGTTCATCAGTTATGGTTCACTGTAACGGCAAGGTTAAAGAGCCGGTGCGTCAGGGTATGTGGAGTATTTTTGAAATCTTCGTTGATACAATCGTTGTATGCACAATGACAGCTATGGTTGTTCTTACATCAGGTGTGTTTGATTTTGAGACAGGTGCAGTTAAAGTTGGCGCAGGCAGCGAGGCTACATTGGTTGCAAATGCGTTTGATACCGTGTTCACATTTGGCGGTGTTAATGTTGGCTCAATGTTCGTAGCTGTTGCAATTTTCCTGTTTGCTTTCACTACTATTCTCGGATGGTCACACTATGGTTCAAAAGCGTTTGAGTATCTTTTCGGAACAAAAGCTACTGTTGTTTACAGAGTGGTTTTTGTACTGATGATTATGTCTGGTGCGCTGATGACATCATCAATTGCGTGGGATATCTCGGACACCTTCAATGGTCTGATGATGATTCCGAACCTTATCGGTGTAATTTCACTTTCAGGTCTGGTTGTAAAAATCACAAAGAACTACATAGACAGAAAGTTAAAGAGCAAGAACGTAAAGCCAATGCTCTCTGCTTATCCTGAGGTTGAGCAGGAAGTTATGAGCTACGAAGACTAAGCAAAATAGCTGTGCGATAAACAAACAGCATCAGTTTAAAATGCGATGGTGCTCAAATCATAATATACAACACGTAAAAAAAAGAACGGCATTCCGTGTGGAATGCCGTTCTTTTTTGGAGCTGATAACGGGATTCGAACCCGTGACCTCGTCCTTACCAAGGACGTGCTCTGCCTACTGAGCCATATCAGCATATTAACTTTGCGTACTAGAGTATAATATCACAAGTAAACTAAAATTTCAATAGTTATTTTTATCTTGATGAATACTGGGTTTTTGAGAGTTTGCTATAACTTTCTTGATTCTTTGAAACATCTGAAAATCAAAATTTTATGCTAATTTCTTTTTTGAGAGCAGACCTTGTCCTTGAAGCTACAATTTATGTCAAGGACGCGGTGTAAGATTATGAAGAAAACACGCACGAATTTGTACACGAAATTAATCATTTCTGAGGTGTTTAAACTTTTCAATAAACATAATTTTTGTCAGTGTTCTTCATCAGATGTTGGAAGACAAAATATGGCTTCAATTTCTGATTGTATTGTCTGCCGTGTCTTTTCTTATTCTCAGCCATTAGCACAGCTCCTTTTGCTTTTATACCCTCATTGTATCACAATAGAGTAAAAGAAAAAAGAGCCTAAATCAGGCTCCTTTTAGAATTACAATGATTTAAGATAGACTGATAAAAGATTTAATGCTGTTTCTTTGTCTTTTGGATTACAGGCATTTAATTTTGATATAATTTCTTCTTCCCTTGCTGTTAAAGAACTACTTTCCTCAGTTAATATTTCATCAGGAGTTATGTGTAAAACTTCACAGATTTTAAGTAAAGTTTCAGTTCGCATATTGACTGTGCCTCTTTCAATATCAGCATAGGTTCTGTCTGACAACCCTGCCGACTCTGCTACTTCTGCCTGAGTCATTCCCATTCTTTTTCTTATTTTAAGCAATCTGTTGCCAATAGAAAGCAAATCGAAAACCAACATTATAACTCCTCCAACAATCCTTTTATAGGAATTATACTTCCTATTCTCGTTGACAAATAGGAACTCAAACACTATAATTATAGGAAGAATAGTTCTTGTTTTAAAACAAATTTTTTCCTACAACAAGAAAAAAGGGGGGCGGTAATTCATTATTATTCACGAAAACGATATTGATTACCAGAAAGACGCAAAGAAATATGTGCTCAATATGGTAAGAGGTAGCAAAAAGGATGGTAAGTGGACTTTGCATATTAAGAACACTAAAAGCTGTCCGTGGACTAAGAGGTTCTCTAAATATGCCGATTTTGATACTTACGAAGAAGTTCAAAAATGCGGAGAACCATTTAGAAAATGTAAAAGGTGTTTTGAGAACGAATAATCACAACACCACAAAACTTATTTAATGAGGTGTAGAAATGAAAAAAATAATCGTATTACTAATGATTATTGCTCTGTGTATTTCACTTTCTGCGTGCGGAAAAGTCCCAATACAAGAGGCGATTGTTGGAACTTGGGAAAGAGAACCTCAGGAAATCGAAGTAGATATATTCGACTGGGGTGATTTTTATGTAGACGCAACTCGAGTTGAGGTCTATGAAATATATCAAGGTGGTACTGGTAAGCATCTTATCACAGATACGCCTGGTACTTGGGACGTACAAACATATGATTGCGGTCTTACTTGGTCAATACAGGAGGATATCGTCAATATTGAATTTGAATACTATGGTTATGACTACGATTATCATATGAGAACAAAAGGCTTCGTATATGATAAAGAGGCGAATACTTTGACATCAGTTGACGGAACAATAGTTTTACATAAAAAATAATTCATCTCAATTAAGATATAATAAATCTTATAGAAACAATGTCCCAAAAACAAGTGTTTATAAAAAGAAAGGATTTTTATTATGGAAGAAAAAGTATTAATTAAGAGTGAAAGATATAATATTAAAAAAGTATTCAGTGTAATATTTTTGATAGGTTTAATTCTAACCATAATTTACGCTGTTATTTTAATGATTCAAAATGACAATTATTTTGGATGGTGGGAACATTATGTTCCGCTGAGTCTTATCCCTGTTGCTTCGTTCGCTCTGATAGGATTGCTGATTTTTTTATGGCTTCGTAGTTATGAGCTTACTATTACTGACAAAAGGGTTTATGGTAAAGTTGCTTTTGGTAAAAGAGTAGACTTACCAGTTGACTCTGTTTCTGCTACTTCTACAATCAGCCTTTTCAAAGGTGTTTCTGTTTCTACATCATCAGGCAAAATCAGTTTCCTTGCTATAAAAAATACAGATAAAATCTATGAGATTATCAACAACCTCCTCGTTGATAGACAGAAAGAAAAAACTCATAACACAGGAACAAACATTGTACAGAACAGCGATGAAGCTGATAAGTTGAAAAAATACAAAGATTTACTTGACTCAGGTGTAATCACTCAAGAAGAATTTGACGCTAAGAAAAAGCAGTTATTGGGCTTATAATACATAATTAAAGGGAGCAGTTTTTCTGCTCCCTTATTTTTACCCAAAAAGAAAAGTATTTATAGGTGCTTACATAAAAATTTAAAAAGTGTTGTAAAATCTCAGCTACGGATATATAATTAAATCAGCTGATAGTTTTTAGTCAGCGAATTGTTTTTGAGGGGGATTTTTAATGGAAAACAATATGGAAAACAAAAGGTATTCGACACCGTGGCTGATTGCGACAATTCTGTTTGCTGCGTACACGGTTGTAAGAGTGTTCAAGTTCTTTAAGTATCTGGGCCACTACAGATTTGAACCTTTTGCTGCGGTTGTGCAGGTTGTACTGCTGGTGGCAATGCTTGCTGTCACATTCGCGCTCGTATTTAAGTGCAAGGGGCTTGTTCCTGAGTCAATCACTTCTGTTGTTGATGAAAAAATCGTCAACTACTGTTTTGTCGGCGGTCTTGCGTTGTATGCGCTTGTCAATGTATTCTGGTTTTTCTGCGGATTCAAAGACGGATCTTATGATTTAACAATATACCGTTACTACAGCGACGATGTTGAAAAATTCAATCTGTTCTGTATGTTGCCTGACCTTGTATTAACAGTGGGCGATGTTATGATTGCTTTTTTTGCGGCTGTTTATTGTCTTCCTTTTGAACAGCTTGACTCATACAAAGATAAGTGCAAGGGTATCTGGTTCTTACCTGGTGCGTTCGTAGCAGGTTCAACTGTTCTCAGTATTCTCATTAAGTTATATCTTGATTTGTTTGAGTATAACAAATATTGGTATCGCAACCCTAACTTATGGTCACTTGTTATGGGAGCTGTGTTCATCCTTGTTGCACTTGTGTTGTGTTATCCTGATGGTATACCAAAGAAGGTGCGCGAAAGCGTTCAGGGTGGTACCGGATATATCAGTATCGTGTCACACGTTCTTTTATTGGTTTTCACTTTTGGCGTATGGTACTATATCTGGATTTATCGTACAACAAAGTATCTCAACAATCTTGAAAGCGAAGCTAAACACAATCCTACCAACAAGCTGTTGCTGTGTATGTTTATTCCGCTATATTCGGTTTATTGGGTATACAAAAGCGCGCTCAGAACTGACAAGCTCGCAGCTGAAAATGGTCTTGAGTCAAACATCACAATGCCTTGTTTGTTTACAGCCGCTGTTGTGCCAATTTTAGCTCCAATTATTATGCAGGATAAAATCAACGAAATCGCATTAACGAACAGTATCATAGGCAACCATGCTGCAGATAATTTTACTGTAGCTTAAAACAGTACATACACCGCTCTGACAATGTCAGGGCGGTTTTTGCGTTGTGTAAAGTCGAATACAAAAGCCTGAATATAAAAAGCAAAGCCTTGTGTAATCACAAGGCTTTTATGGTTTGCGCTTTATTTAGTTTGTTACTGTAAAGTAGTGACGGCCGATGACGTTGTTGTTTTCATCCTTGAACACAACTGAAACCTGACCTGTCGGAGCATTTTGGGGTCTGTCAAACATACGGTTTGCCCAACCAAAGTTCTTTATATCACCATCGGACATCTCAAAGTCACTTGCACCTGGCTGAACTTCTCCATCAGGCAGAGTAACCTCGGTGTAAATGTATGTAGCGTCATCAGGAGTACCTCCGGTTAGCTTGAAATGTACATAAACAGGGGAGTAGATGCTGAGCGAACTCATATTTGTGACGGTATCGTTATTGTTTGTGTTGACTGCGATGACCTCCATTTTCCAGTCGTAGAGCTGTTTGTATATTTTCGCGGAGTCTTTGTAGTTATCTTTTTTCAATGATTTGAGATACTCAAAGGTTGTGTAGTCATCGTTGTTCTTATTCTCTTTTACATAGCCGTACTTTGCTTTTTTGATAAGCTCTTTTGCATCTTTGTAATCACTTATAGCTGAAAGCTCGGATACAGCAGTTTTGAACTTATAACTGTCGATTAAATCTTTGGCATAGTTGATAACAAGATTACGGAAGAGGGTGGACTTTTTGTCGTAAGACGGAATTTTTTTGTACCATTCAAGACCATCCTTGTAGTTTTTGTTGTCGTATTCTGTCTGAGCGAGTTTGAGCCAGCATTCTTTTATGAGCTCTTTGCTGTTTTTGTAGCTTGTGAGTTCACTAAGTATTTCAGCGGCTGTTGAGTAGTCTTCGTTATTAATGCACTGATTAGCATGCTGATAGAAACACTCAAGTCTTTTGTCTGCGCTGTCTTTATAGTCGCTGATGCCGTCAAATAACGAAGCTGCCATTTCGTATTCGCCGTTTTCAAGCCCGGCACACGCTTGTCTGTACTTTGTTTCGAGCACTTTTGCTTTACTGTCTTTGAAATCGCCAAGCTCAGTATATATATTGATAGCATCGTAGTACTTGCCGCTGTCAGCCAGCTGTTGAGCTGAGTTGTATTTTGAGTTTGGTATAATAAACAGCGTGATTAAAAGCGTGATACCCACAGCCATGATTACCGCACAAGTTGTTATGAGGGCGACTTTTTTGTTGCGCTTTGACTTTATAGTTTTAAGCTCTTTTTGTTGTTCTATCTCCTCTTTGAGCGATTGGATATGAGTCTGTGAGTCTTTGTAGTCAGGGATTTCTTCAAAAAGCCCCAATGCCTGCTCTAATATTCCGATTTTATTGGCTTTGGCTCCCAGGCTTTGTGATACAAGCTCCATAGCTTTTGAGTAAGTCTGTTCGAGCTTTGCGAGAGCTTTTTTCTCTTTTATAGACTCGTTGTAGCTTTGCAAAAGATTTACGAGTTCTTTGTCACCGTAGCGGCACACCTTCAGGTAGTTATTGTTGCTGTCAAATTCGGTGTCGCACTGTGCCAGCTCTTCTTTTGATGTTACACGACAATCAACCAGAAGTTTGCCGAGATACGCCTGTGCGTCTGTTGGAGCTAAGTCGAGAGCTCTCTCAAAATATTCTGAAGCTTTGTCCCAGTCTTTGTCTTCGAGAAAAATAAAAGCGCGCTGTAAAATGCTCTGAACACCAACAGTGGTGTCATTCACAAAATTCTGAACATCATCATTGTGCACATTGTTTTTTTCGTAAACTTGTTCTCCCATAGTATCCCTCTTTTCAGATTTTTCGGATTTGTACTTCATAAAAATAATATCATACCAAAACAATTAATACAATCAAAGATTTAAGAAGCTTTGAGTTTATTTTGTAGTTTTTGCTGTTATCAGCTCAATTTAACATAGATTTAACATTTTACACTCTTTGATTTAACACGCGCTTGGCATAATGAGGATGTTAGTTAACAAAAAATTAACATATATACTATCATAAAGGTAGGGTATGCTATGTCAATTATCAACATTATTATGCTGTTTGGTGGACTTGCGTTCTTCTTGTATGGTATGAACGTTATGAGTTCAGGTCTTGAAAAAATGGCAGGCGGTAAGCTTGAGTCGGCACTTTCAAAGATGACCGACAACCTGTTCAAGAGTATGGCACTGGGTGCAGGTATTACTGTAGCGATTCAGTCATCGTCCGCTCTTACCGTTATGCTTGTCGGTCTTGTAAACTCCGGTATTATGAAAATCGGTCAGACCGTGGGCGTTATCATGGGTTCGAACATTGGTACAACGCTGACTGCTTGGATTACATCCCTTGCGGGCATTGAGGGCGACAATATCTGGATGAGCCTTTTAAAACCTGCTAACTTCTCGCTTGTATTCGCTTTTGTCGGCATTATTCTCATAATGCTCTCCAAAAAGGAGAAGAAAAAGGACACAGGCGCAATCTTAGTCGGCTTTGCTGTACTTATGTATGGTATGAAGCTGATGGGCGACGCGATGGAGCCACTGTCTGAGATGCCTGAGTTTCAGGAAATCCTCGTTGCATTCAACAACCCTATCTTAGGTGTAATGGTTGGTGCGGCGTTTACTGGTATCATCCAGAGTTCTGCCGCATCTGTTGCTATTTTGCAGTCATTTGCTATGACTGGTTCTGTTACTTATGGTATGGCTATTCCTATCATTATGGGTCAGAACATCGGTACTTGTGTTACAGCACTCATTTCTTCTATCGGCGTTTCAAAGAACGCAAAGAAGGTTTCTGTTGTACATATCTCATTCAACATTATCGGTACAGTTGTTTGCCTTTCTGTGTTCTATCTTGTTGACGCCTTTGTTAAATTTGCATTTATTGATGCACCGATTAACGCAGCAGGAATCGCTCTTGTTCACTCGATATTTAACGTTGTAACAACACTGGTTCTTATGCCGTTCTGTAAACAGCTTGAGCAGATTGCTAACTTCATCATCAAAGATGACAAAACTGAGCAGGAGAGCACACTCGACGTACTCGACGACAGACTTTACGCTATGCCTGCTTTTGCTATTTCAAAGTGTACAGCTATCACAATCGAAATGGCTCAGCTCGCTAACGATAATATCAACAGAGCAATCGCTCTGATGAAACACTACGACCCGAAAATGGTCGAAAAAATCAACGAGACCGAGGAACTCATCGACAGATACGAGGACAAGCTCGGCAACTATCTCATCAAGCTCTCAAACGCTAACCTGACAGAAGACGAAAACTGGCAGGTAACAAAGCTTTTACACACAATCGGCGACTTTGAGCGTATTGGTGACCACGCTATCAACCTGCTCGACACAGCTCAGGAGCTCCACGACAAGAATATTTCGTTCTCTGCTGAAACTTCACGAGAGATTGATGTTATCACAGAAGCTCTTTCTGAGATTCTGTACCTCACAACAGAGGCGTTCTCCGAGGGCGATATCAAGCGCGCAAAGCTTGTTGAGCCACTCGAAGAGGTTATCGACGAGCTCGTACTTCAGGCACGTGCTAAGCACACAAAGCGTATCCAGCAGGGTAACTCACCAATGGTGCTCGGCTTTATCCTCACAGACCTGCTCACAAATTACGAGCGAGTTTCCGACCACTGTTCAAACGTTGCTGTTGTTTTAATCGAAATCGATTCAAAACAGCTTGGTACTCACCAGTATCTTGACCGTCTCAAGAGCACTGACAACGTAGCATTTGCTGATACATACAACGAATATCTGAGTCGCTATCAGATTACATCTGAGGTTTGATAATATACAGACAAAAGTTAAGCTCCGCTGTAAAAGCGGAGCTTTTTTGTATGGTTTATTAAAAATCTATACTTGCTTTTCTGTCACTACCGTCTTTTAAAAGTGCTCTTAGCTTTTCACTGTCATCGTTTTGCAGAGCTTCTTTGTATTCAGCAAGCGAGCCTATCAGATGGTCGATTTCAAACAGCAGATGCTCTTTGTTTTCCATAAAAAGCTCTGCCCACATGGTTTCGTTGAGTCTTGCAACACGGGTCATATCTTTGTATGAGCCGGCAGAAAAGCCTTTGTGAGCTTTTGCCTGCGGACTTTTTACGTACGCATTTGATACAACGTGAGCTAGCTGTGATGTGAACGCGATTATCTCGTCGTGCTTGTCAGGAGTTGTGACGGTTATTGATGAAAAGCCGAGCGACTTGATAAACAATGAAACATTTTCCATCAGCTCAATATTATCAGTGCTCTGTGGTGTCAGTATCATCGATGCGTCAGAAAACAAGTCGGCGGTTGCGTGTTTGAATCCCGAGTGATGCAGACCAGCCATCGGATGACCCCCGATGAAAGTAAAGCCGTATTCTTTCGCGATATCAAAACATGCATCACAGATTGATTTTTTTACACCGCCACAATCGATAACAACAGCGCTTTTGCTCAGAAGATGAGCTTTTTCTCTGAGAAATTCAATCGTCGTTTTCGGGTAAACCGACAGCAGAATATAGTCGCATCTACCTATGTTTTCATCGTTGAGAATACCATCGATTGAGCCTTCCATAAGAGCGTATGTGTTGATGGTGTTGTCAATATCAAAACCTAGCACATTGTGTGAAGTGTTGTTCTTAATTGCCTTGCACATTGAGCCTCCGATGAGACCAAGACCTACTACGCCTATTGTCATTGTTTAACTACCTCCATGATTTTCACCACACGCTTCATAACATCGTCAAATTCCAGCGGTGTCAGTGACTGAGCACCGTCACACAGCGCGTCTTTAGGATCGTTGTGAACTTCAATCATAAGTCCGTCAGCACCACACGCTACTGCTGACATAGCCATTGGTTTCACAAGTCGGCTGATACCGCTTGCGTGGCTTGGATCAACAACAACAGGAAGATGAGAAAGCTCCTTTAACATCGGTACAGCTGAAAGGTCAAGTGTGTTTCTTGTGTATGTTTCAAATGTGCGGATGCCACGCTCGCACAAAATGATGTTTTCGTTGCCGCCTGCCATAATGTACTCGGCACTCATAAGCCACTCTTTCATGGTGTTGGCAAGACCACGCTTTAAAAGTATAGGCTTGTTTGTTTTTCCAAGCTCTTTCAAAAGCTCAAAGTTCTGCATATTTCTCGCACCCACCTGAATCAGGTCAACATCCTCGAAAAGGTCGAGGTGGTTAGCGTTCATAATTTCTGTAACAATCGGCATACCTGTTTCTTTTTTTGCAAGTTTCAAAAGCTCAAGTCCGTCAGCCTGCAAACCCTGAAAATCGTATGGAGAGGTTCTTGGTTTGAAAGCGCCTCCTCTAAGAAGTGTTGCACCGCTTTCTTTTACCTTTTTTGCTACCTCGATAATCTGCTCTTCGCTTTCGACGGAACATGGTCCTGCGATTACAGCGAAGTTGCCGCCACCGATTTTTACACCGCTTACGTCAACGATAGTGTCAGCAGGGTGGAATTTGCGGTTTGCGCTTTTGAATGGCTCTGAAATACGCTTTACTTTCTCAACAATCTCCAGATTCTCCAATAGCTCGATGTCAAGTCTGCTTGTGTCACCCACAAGTCCCATAATGGTTGTATACTCACCTTTTGAAAGATGAACGGTGAGGTTCTGCGCCTCTAACCAAGATGTCAAATTTTCAATCTGTCTGTCTGTTACGCCCTGTTTAATAATTGCTATCATAATAATACCTCCAAAAAATTAAGAAAGGGTCCGCATTTACTGCGAACCCTGAAAATCTGATATAGGTTTTACATATAAATTACTGCAGCAAAAAAATCTTCTACTATATTATGTTTTCATAGTAAAAGTAATAATAGTATTCTGCTGTGTAGTTGTTTGTAAATTTCATTTGTATCACCCATTTAAAGCGTTAAACACACTATACACCCAAAAAATCCACTTGTCAATACTAAAATAAAATTTTAATTGAGGTGCCTTTGCCCAGCTTACTGTCCACTGTGATTGATGCGTTGTGGTACAGCGCCCCGTGTTTGACGATAGAAAGTCCAAGGCCGGTACCGCCGATTTCCTTGCTGTGGCTTTTGTCAACGCGATAGAACCTTTCGAATATACGCGGGATATCCTGTTTACTGATACCGATTCCTGTGTCAGCAACCGACAGCTCAACGCCGTCAATGCACTGGCGGATGGAAATTGTCACCTTGCCACCGTCTTTGTTGTACTTGATAGCGTTGTCGCACAGGTTGTATACCATCTCGTCAATAATATAAAAAACACCGGTAATAACACAGCGGTCGCCTTTGAGCTTTAATGTTATATTGCGCTTTCGTGCAATCGATTCAAGTCGTGAGATAACGTTTTTGCAAAGGTCGTAGAGGCTTATTTGCTCGCTTTTTGCTTCGATGTCACTTTCTTCAAGACGGCTCAGGTCCATGATGTCCTGAACCAGCGTTATGAGTCGCTGCGACTCGTCGTAAATTTTGCCCGAAAAACGCTTTATATCCTCAGGTCTTGCTATGCCATCGCGGATAATCTCAGCGTAGCCTGAGATAGATGTCAGCGGGGTTTTCAGCTCGTGAGAAACGTTGGCGGTAAATTCGCGCCTCATTTTATCTCTGTTCTGGCTTTCAAACCTCAGCTCTTCCATCTGGTTTAAAATGCGTGTGTTCTGTGAGTTTATCTTTTCTACAAGAGGAGCAAATTCGCTGTAAAGCTCCATGCTCTCAGGATTTTCGATATCGATGTTGTTTATTGGGTCGATGATGGTTGTTGTGACCGTGTGCATAACGAATGCAGTCACAACGACAGGTATAACAACCGAAATACTCAGATAAGCCCACAAGTTTGTTACCTTACCTGTGCGTATAAGCTCGATAGCCATAATTATACATACACACAGCATTGTCACCGCAAACGTGATGAGCAAGGTGTTGATTAATGTCTGCTTTTTCATTTCGCTTCACCGATTTTGTATCCAATACCACGTACAGTTTCGATGAGATATCCTGCGTCGCCGAGTTTTTGTCTTAGCGTACGGATATGAACATCGACAGTGCGGTTTTCACCGTCAAATGAATATCCCCACACTTTATCGAGAATCTTGTCGCGTGATAGAACAATGTCTCGGTTTTCAAGCATCAGACACAACAGTTCAAACTCCTTTAATGTCAGAGATACTTTTTCACCGTTGACCTTGACTCTGTGCTTTTCAGGACATACATACAGACAGTCGATTTCGTACTCAGTTTTCTGAACAATCGGCGTAGCACGTCGCATAACAGCTTTGATTCTGGCTAACAGCTCCATGATACCGAACGGTTTGGATACGTAGTCATCGGCACCAAGGTCGAATCCCTTGAGCTTATCAACCTCGCTGCCTTTTGCAGTTATCATAATAACAGGCAGATTTTTAGTCAGAGGGCTGTTGCGGATTTTTTTCAGTATGCTCAGACCGTCCTCTTGTGGGAGCATAACGTCGAGCAGAATAAGCTTTGGTAACTTTTCGTCGAGTGCTTTCCAGAAGTCGCTTGGTTTTTCAAAGCCGACAGCCTCTTCGCCTGTCGAATTCAGTGTGTAAATAACCAGCTCTCTGATATTAGGATCGTCTTCTATAAAGTAAATCATAAACTAACTCCAAATGTATTATTATATGTTGTTTATTTTATCTTCAAAGTTTTCAGATACACTTTGTGTTCATCGATTACCCGAAAACTTTCACACGCTTTTTGTATGGTTTTGTTGTGAGTCCACTGTGACAGTACATTGTTTTCTATGTACACAACCGCGCTGTCATATTGTTTTGCGAGCGCTGTGGCAAAATACCACGCAATCATCATATTGATGTAGTATTCGTCACTTCTGATGCGTGCAACCATGTCAAGATGTTTTGCATCAAAATTGTCATCAAGATAAAAACTGAGCAAAATACCTATTGCATATCTTACTATGTAGGTGTGCGATGATGTTAACCATTTTTCAATGTACGGAAAAAGCTCATTGCTGTGCTTTTTGAACACCTTTGGTCTGATACTGTCGCACGTTGCCCAGTTGTCGATGTACGGCAGAAATTTTTCGAGCAGTTTGATACACTCAGAAAAGTCACGCTCGTGCTCAATCAGAAATCCGTGCAGATGGTTTTCTTCAAGATAGGTGTGGGGCAGACTTTGCATAAACTGCTTTGAAACTTCACTGTCTTTGAGCGATTTTGCTATCTGGCGTACAAGCGGTACTCTGACACCGATGATGCTGTCCTTGCTCACGCTTGGGTTCAAAGACGATGTGAAATCGCGATATTTCTCGTCTGAAAGCGTCATTAGGTGCGAAACAATATCCTCTTTATTTGTTATCTCATAATTTATATTTTTAACCATATTTTTAGTATATCACACATAAAATACAGTTTCAATATGGTGTGGTTTGTGGTATGATAGAATAAACAATAAGAAAAGGAGATGTTTTTGTGCAAAAAATAATCGATTATATTAAAACAGGTCCATCAATACTTCTGGCAGCAGTGGTGTTTGTTGTAGGACTTGTAGTACTTATGGTGATTTCGAAAATCATCAAAAAGACGCTTTCTAAAACCAAGCTTGATATATCATTGCAGAGCTTTTTCGTTAAGACGTTCAATATTGTTTGTATTGTTCTCATTCTGATTTGTGCTCTTGCGACAGCGGGGATTTCAACAACAGGACTCATCGCAGGATTTTCTGCAGCAGGTGCGGCTGTTGCTCTTGCGCTCAAAGACAGCCTTGCAAATATCGCAGGTGGTATCGTACTTCTTATCACCCACCCGTTTGTGACAGGTGATTTTATTGAGATGGGAGATAAGTCGGGCACAGTTCAGCAGATTGATATTATACAGACAACACTGTTGACTCCTGACAACAGAACTGTAGTTATTCCAAACGGTGTGCTTTCTTCTGATAATGTTATCAACTACACTAAAGAAGAAACCCGCAGAGTTGATTTGACAATTCCTATCAGCTACGAAAGCGATGTAGAGCTTGCCAGAAAGTCGATTGAAAAAGCAGCATCAAGAGAAAGTCGTATTCTTTCTGAGAAAGACCCTGTGTTTGTGAAGGTAGCACAGTATTCGGACAGCAGTATCGAGCTTGCTGTGAGAGTATGGTGCAAAACCGAGCATTACTGGGATGTATATTTCAGTGTTAACGAAAAAATTAACGAAGCCTTCAAAGAGGACGGCGTTATTATCCCATACCAGCGCGTCGATGTACATATGGTAAACTAAGCGCCGAGGTGCGGAGCCTTCAACAAGTCGAAGACAACCAGTATGCGTAGCATCAACATAAAACAAAAAGCCGAGGAAAACCCTCGGCTTTTATCTTTGTATTAAACTTTCTACTTGGTTGTTTCTTCACACAAAATTCAAAAATCTATGCTATTTATAGTATAGAAAAAACAAACAATCGTTTAATCATTGTTACTAAGAATTTCTACCTGCTTTTTGATAGCGTTGAATGATTTGTCGGACACTACGTGCTCCATCTTGCACGCATCCTGTGATGCGGTTTCTTTGTCAACACCTATAAGAGTCAGGTAGTTCGTCAGCACTGTGTGACGCTCGTAAATCTTCTCGGCAATTTCTTTGCCACTTTGTGTCAGAAAAAGATGTCCCTGCTCATTTGCTGTGACAAAACCCGAGCTTTTCAGCAGTCCCAATGCACGGCTGACACTTGGCTTTGAAAATCCCATATACTCGCTGATATCAATAGCACGCACGCTCGGATTTTTCTTTGATAAGACGAGAATGCTCTCAAGATACATCTCGCCTGATTCCTGAATTGACATGGCTTTCTCCTTTATTTCAGGCTGTCAAAAATGTCTGTGATGATTTCACGCTCATCCATGTGGTACTTAACACCACGGATTTCCTGATAGTCTTCGTGACCCTTGCCCGCAAGAACAATGATGTCGCCCTTCTGAGCGTTTTCGATACAGTATCGGATAGCGTCAACTCGGTTAGGGATGACAACGTATTCACCGTCTGTTTTGTTGATACCAACCTTGATGTCCTCGATGATGTCCATAACATCCTCGAAACGGGAGTTGTCCTCGGTGATAACCGAAAGGTCACTCAGTCTGCCGGATACTTCGCCCATTTCATAACGACGGTCCTTTGGTCTGTTGCCGCCTGCACCGAACATAGTTACAAGACGTGTCGGGTTGTACTCTTTGAGAGTTGTTAAAATGTTCTCCATCGACAGCGCGTTGTGAGCATAGTCGATAAGGATTGTGTATTCACCTACAACAGGCACAGCTTCAACTCTGCCTTTTACCTTTACTTCGTTAAGACCATCGAGAATGTCTTTGTCTGTCAAATCGAAGTGGCGACAGACAGCGATGGCTGCAAGTGCGTTGTATACTGAGAATCTGCCAGGAATAGCAACGTCGACAGAAAGCTCTTTTTCACCTGTTGTCTCAAAGTGAACACCGATATAGCCAGGTCGTGCTATGAGTGAATCGGAGTGAGCTGTGATGTCAGCTTCCTCGCTGAAACCGTATGTCTCGATTTCACAAGTATGGTCTTTTGTGACCTCATCCCATTTTTCGTCATCGCGGTTGATGAGTCCTAGCTTGCACTGTCTGAACAGAATGCTCTTGCAGTTGAGGTATTCTTCCATGTCAGCATGCTCGGATTTTCCTATGTGGTCGTTTGAGAAGTTTGTGAAAATACCATAGTCAAATACGATGCCGTCAGTTCTGTGCCACTTAAGACCTAGTGATGATGCCTCTATAACCATAGCTTTGCAACCTTCGTTGACCATTCTGCGCATAGCCTGTTGGATTTCGTATGACTCAGGTGTTGTGTTGTTTGTCTTGTAAATCTGGTTGTCGATAACGATACCCAGTGTTCCGATTGTTGCTGTTTTGATTCCAGCTTTTTCAAGGATAGAGCGAATCATCGCAACAGTAGTTGTTTTACCCTTTGTTCCTGTGATTGCGATAGTCTTGAGCTCGTCAGCCGGATGGCCGAAGTATTCAACGCTCATATAAGCGAGAGTTTTACGTGTGTTGTCGGTTTTGATAACAGTAACACCCTGTGGAGCTGTAACGTCGTCTTCGACGATAAGTGCAACCGCTCCTTTTTCCAGAGCATCAGGAATAAATTTGTGTCCGTCTACGTTGAAGCCTTTGAGACATACAAAAGCACAGCCTTTTGTAACCTTTCTGGAATCATAGATTACATCGACAATGTCAACGTCGAGATTACCCTGAAGCACAGAGTACTCGCAATTTGTGAGTAGTTTTTCAAGTTTCATAAAAATACCTCCGATAAAAGCTCAACAGAAACCTGAGAGTTTGTCTTAGTATAATATTTATATGTTATACTATATCAATTTTAGCCCGATGTCAAACGATGACTCTGGGAGTGTATGGGTATTTTTGTGAAAAATATACTAAAATTTTCAGAAAATGGATAAATTCCTTGTTTTAGTTCTCGAAAAGAACAAAACATTAAGAAGATGTAACCTTAACGGAAAAAATCGAAGATGTCATTTGTCAAGTTGCACAAACGTGCTCTCGTTGATATAAACAAAAAACAAACCACTTGATTGTGCACAACTCACAAGAATCTTGAAAACTATCGTTAAAATAACCAAAACAAGAACGATAATTTATTGTTTTAGATAAAAAGAACAAAGGGAGTTGAAAAAAGCACTTTCAAATGATAAAATTTAGGTACAGTGATGTAGTGCCGCCGAAACGGATTTGCGGCGGTAACTTGCACTAACCGAGTTTACTCGGATATACAAAAATTTATACAAGAAAGGAAATCCGACATGAAAAGAATTATTGCTATGATTCTCGCTGTTCTCATGATGGCTACATTATTTGTAGGCTGCGGCGGCGACGATGCAACAACTGACGGTGGTGCTGCTACAGGTCTTACACCTGAGACAGGCGCTACACTCAAAGTATGGGCTCCAGACGCTGCTCTTGAAGTATTCAAGGGTCAGTGTGATGCTTTCATCGCTAAGTATCCAGAAGCTGGTATCAAAATCGAAGTTGTAGCACAGGGCGAAGGCGACGCTGCTACAAACCTTCTTAACGACCCTGAGGCTGCTGCTGACGTATTCAGCTTTGCTTGCGACCAGCTCAACAGACTCAACGATGCAGGCGTTATCATGCCAGTAAACACAAACCTTGCTGCTGATGTAACAGCTAGAAACTCTGAGGATTCTATCAACGCTGCTACATTAAACGACCTTCTCCTTGCTTACCCAGAGACAGGCGACAACGGTTACTACCTCGTATATGACAAGTCATTAGTTTCTGACGAAGACGCTAAGACTCTTGAGGGCGTATTCGAAGCTTGCCGTAAAGCTGGCAAGAAGTTCATCGTAGACGCTGGTAACGGTTTCTACTCATGTATGTTCCCATTCACAGGTGGTCTTAGAATCGAAGGCCTCGAGGGTGAGGACAACGACATCCAGAAGTTCAACGATTACGATGAGGCTGAAGTAGTTGCTACTCTCGAAGCTTTTGCTAAGCTCTTCCACGAGTATTCAGACATCTTCTTTGCTACATCACCTGATAAGATTTCTGCAGGTCTTGCAGAGGATCCATCAACAGTTGCTGCTGGTGTTGACGGTAGCTGGAACGCTGCTACAGTTTCAAAGATTCTTGGCGAGAACTACGGCGCTGCTAAGCTCCCAACAATCAACGTAAACGGCACAGACAAGCAGATCTATTCAATGCACGGTTACAAGCTCATCGGTGTTAACGCTATGTCTAAGTTCCCTAACGCTGCTCAGCTCCTCGCTGACTACCTCTCAGGTGAAGATTGTCAGCTCGAGCGTGCAGAGAAGATCTCTTGGGGTCCTTCAAACGTAAACGCTGCTGCTAACGAAATCGTTACTTCAAACCCAGCTATCTCAGCTATCCTTGATCAGGCTAAGTATTCTGTTCCACAGGTAAACATTGCTTCAACATTCTGGGATCCAATGGGTACACTCGGTAACAACCTCTTCAAAGAGGAATCTAAGTATGACGCTGAGACTCTTACAGCTCTCTTAGACAAGACAATTGCTAACATCAGAGACGAATAATTTGTCCTAATTAGTACTTAATTTCTAACTGAATTTATTGGTCAGGCAACCACCACAAAGGTTGCCTGACCGCACATTTTAGAATGTGGTGTTTTGGATGCAAGTATTTGCTTCCACAATACTTGCATGCGACATTGAGGAAGTGAACTGATGAAATATATTGATTATATGCGTCTGAATCCTTTCCAGAGATTTTGGTACAATTTCAGCAACGCGATAAAAGCTTTCCCTGGTAAGCTCAAGAATTTCTTTGTAGCTATCGGCGCTTTAATCGTTAAGTTCTTTACTGGAATCGGTAAAGCTGTTGCGGGTTATGTAACCAGATTCTTCAAAGGTGACTGGGCGGTTAAAATTTCTTACTTAATTATGGGCTTTGGCAATATGGTTAAGGGACAGTTTGTCAAGGGTTTACTGTTCTTTGCTCTCCAGCTTGCCTTCATAGCTTACTTTGTTTTCTTTGGTTGGGGATACCTCCAGAAATTCCCAACACTTGGTACAGTAGAACAGGGTATGCAGGTTAATCCTGCAACAGGTGGTTACGAGCTTATGGCTGGTGACAACTCAATGCTTATCCTTCTCTACGGCGTACTGACAATCGTACTTACAGTTATTTTCTTTGCAATTTACTTTGCAAGCACAAAATCTGCTTATGCTGTTGCACAGCAGGTTGCAGCAGGCGAGAAACCTGTTGACTTTATGAGCGAGCTTAAGGACCTCTTCGATAAGAAGTTCCACGTTACACTTCTCGCTTTCCCAACACTTACCATTTCGGCATTCACTATTTTGCCATTGGTATTTATGATTCTTATTGCATTCACAAACTACAACAAGGCTCACCTTGCTCCTGGTAAGCTGTTCACTTGGGTAGGCTTTGACACATTCTCTGAGATTTTTGCTCTTACAGAAGGTGCTTCAAAGGGTGCAACATTCGTAGAACTTACAAAATGGACACTTATCTGGGCTGTTTTCGCTACTGTACTCAACTACTTGTTCGGTATGATTTTAGCCCTTATGATAAATAAAAAAGGCATCAAGTTTAAGGGCCTGTGGAGAACACTCTTTGTTATTACAGTTGCTGTGCCACAGTTCGTTACACTTCTGCTCATGAACCAGATGCTTCAGGAAGACGGTGCTATCAACGTTCTCCTTATGAGTCTGGGCATTATTGATAAGGGAATTCTGTTCCTCAACTCTACAGCACTTGTTGCTCGAATCACAGTTATTGTTGTTAACTGCTGGATTGGTATTCCGTACACAATTCTCATCACATCAGGTATTCTTATGAACATCCCTGCTGACCTTTATGAGAGTGCTACAATCGACGGCGCTGGTCCTGTAAGATCATTCTTCAGCATCACATTACCATATATGCTGTTCGTTACAACACCTTACCTTATCACAAACTTTATCGGTAACGTAAACAACTTCAACGTTATCTATCTTCTTACCGGCGGTGGCCCTGGTACTGAAACACTGTATCAGGCAGGTCACACAGACCTTCTTGTTACATGGCTGTTCAAGCTGACCATGAACTCACAGGATTACAACCTTGCAGCTGCTGTTGGTATCCTTGTATTCGTTGTTTGTGCAACACTTTCACTTGTTACATTCAACCTTACAAAATCTGCTAAGAACGAGGAGGAATTCTCATGATCAAAAGTTATAAACTCAGGAGAGGCCTCTCTAACGCGTTCATTTATCTTCTTCTTGCAGTGCTTGGTATCATCTGGGTGTCACCACTTGTTTACCTTGTACTTCACTCATTCAGAGACGAGGGTCTTGCTACAGTATCTTACTTACTGCCAAAGGCTTACTCTTTCAAGAACTACATTGAGTTGTTCACAGACACAGCTACTCTCAACTTCCCACGTTGGTTCATGAACACATTTGTTGTTGCATGCTTCAGCTGTGTTATCTCAACTCTCGCTGTACTTATGGTAAGTTACAGCTTCTCACGTCTCAGATTTAAAGCCAGAAAGCCATTAATCAACGTTGGTATGATTCTTGGTATGTTCCCAGGCTTTATGACAATGATTGCTATCTACTACCTGTTAAAGGCTATGGGTCTTACACAGACTCTCGTTGCTTTGGTTATCTGTTATTCTGCCGGTGCTGGTCTTGGTTACCAGATTTCTAAGGGCTTCTTCGATACAATCCCAAGAGCTCTTGACGAAGCTGCTACTATCGACGGCGCTACAAGAAACCAGATTTTCTGGAAGATTATTCTCCCAATGTCAAAGCCAATCGTTGTTTACACAGTTCTTACATCATTCATTGGTCCATGGACTGACTTTATTCTTGCTAAGATTATCATGGGCGATATGCGTGACAACTACACAGTTGCTATCGGTCTGTACACAATGGTTCAGAAGGAATTCGTTGTTAACTACTTCAAGCGCTTCCTTGCTGGTTCAGTTATCGTTGCTGTTCCGATTTCAGCTCTGTTCCTCTTCATGCAGCGCTACTACGTTGAAGGCGTTACAGCCGGCGGCGTTAAGGGTTAATCTTAACTCAATTTTAAAACTCACATTGAGGCATCCGTTTCGGGTGCCTCTTTTCTTTGTAAAAATATCGTCGAAACTTACTAAAAAGTATTTGCAGTTTTTGCGTTTTATGTTATACTCTTTTTGATAGGCGAATCGTACTTGCCTCACATTAAAAAAAGGATTTGATAACATGAAAAAATTAGTTGCATTAATGCTTGCTGTAAGCATGGTTCTTTGCTGTGCACTGTGCGGTTGTTCAACAAGCGATGACCCTGTACAGACAAACAAAGTTCAGGCTTCAGACGACAAGTACAGAACTTTTTACCAGATATGGATCGGATCTTTCTGCGATTCAGATGGTGACGAAACAGGTGACTTTGAGGGTATTATCTCAAAGCTCGATTATTTAAACGATGGTGATCCTGATACAGGCGATGACCTCGGTATTGATGGTATCTGGCTTTCTCCGATGATGCCTTCATACTCATATCACAAGTACAATGTTGAGAACTACTTTGATATTGACCCTGAGTTTGGTACACTTGAGATTTTTGACAAATTTATGGCTGAGTGCGACAAGCGTGGTATTGCGGTTATTATCGACCTTGTTATTAACCACAGTGCGTCTAACCACCCATACTTCCTCAACGCTTGCGACGAGCTCAGAGCTGGCAAAGAGGATGGCTACGCTCAGTACTACAACTTCAGAAAAGGTGCTGACACAACTCATACAAGAAAGGTTACTGACTCAGATTATTTCTACGAGGGTCAGTTCTCATCAGAAATGCCTGACTGGAACCTCTCTTACGATGGCACAAGAGAGTACTTCGAAGAAATCGTTAAATTCTGGCTCGATAGAGGCGTCGATGGTTTCAGACTTGACGCTGTAAAATATTTTGCTGACGCAAAAACAGACGGCATCGAATTTATGACTTGGTTCTATGATATGGCTCAGAGCTATAATCCTGACGTATATATGGTAGGCGAAGACTGGGAGAGTGCTGGTGTAATCTATGACCAGTACCAGTCAGGTATAGACTCATTCTTTAACTTCAAGTTCGCTACTACAACAGGCGACTATATTATGACAGGCCGTAACGGTCAGACAAAGTCTTTTGTATCAACACTCAAGAGATACAACGAAAACATCAAAAAGCGTAGCGAAACTGCTATCAACGCTAACTTCCTGACAAACCACGATATGCCACGTGTATCAAACACACTCGAGGCTAACGAGCAGAAGTTTGCAGCATCTCTCTATCTGCTTTCTCCTGGTAACTCTTTCACATACTACGGTGAAGAAATCGGTATCGAAGCTCCAAACACAACAAACGATGCATCATATCGTACAGCTATGATCTGGGATAATGACAACCTCCCAGGTATCTACGTAAACGGTGTTGCAGAGGTAGAGCCAAACGCTCTTGGCGGTGTTAAGCAGCAGCTTGCTCAGGAAGACAGCCTTCTCAACACATATCGTCGAATCATCCGCCTCAAGAACCAGAATCCTGAAATTGCACGTGGTAACATCACAGAAACTTTAGAAACAGAGGATGTCTACGTTGGTGGTTACTACATCGAGTACGAGGGAGAGAAGCTTCTTGTTATCCACTATGGTGGCGATGAGACAAAGGAAATCGAAATCACCGACGAGATGCTCAAAAACGCAGAATTCCGCGGTGGTGTTGTAACATCAAGTGCAGCTGACTACGAAGGTGATCCTGAAAACTGGAATGTTACATTCTCAAAAGGCGTGCTCAAAATGCCTCCAATGTCAACAGCAGTTTTAAAGGCAAAGTAAGTTATTTGTGATACTTTTATCTGTCCAGACATAACAAATGACAAGAAAAACAAACGACCACGGATTCGATATATTGTCTGGAGTTTGAACACAACGGCTTGATAAATACGAGCTTGCGATGTTTGAGCAGAAAAGCATCCTGATAAAATTAATAAACTTATAGGGCTATCTTGCAAAAAGCGAGGTAGCCTTTTGCTTTGTTTCAAAGAAAAAAGACACGCCTTGTTCCTTTTGCTCCAAACCTTGATTATATCTACAAAACAAAACACTATCTAACAAACAAACAGCGACAAAAGTGAGATGATGTGCAGTTTATAATTAAGTCACTTCATAAAATAAAGGATGTTATAAATGGCATATCGGGAACTTACTAAAAAAAGTCACAGCGAACACGAGAGTGCATTAACTGTTGCTCGCGAAGTGGTGGTACATATTCTGTATTTTATCAGCGGAGTGCTTGTGTCAAGGGGGGCAGTGCTCGGTGAACTGGCACCATTCGGCGCGTCGTTTGCATCGTCCGTATCGTTTATGTATATGCCATCAGGGTTAATGGGTACAATTATAGGATTTTTACTCAGAAATCCTGTTGACAGCTTTCGATATATAGCGGTGGTCATTTCGATAGCTGCACTGAGATGGGTGTTAAATGAGTTCAAACGGGTATCCCAAAGCAGGTTTTATCCGTGCGTAGTTGCTTTTTTGCCGATGTTCATAACGGGTGTTGCGCTCACCTTTTCTGTTGAAAGTGAGATATCACAAATCACTCAATGCCTGATGGAGTCAACTCTAAGTGCGGCAGGAGCCTACTTTATGAGCAGGACAAATCTTATGTTTAACTCGAGAAAAAGCCTGCTGTCACTGAGTTCTCAGGAGCTTGCGTGTATATCAATGACAGGGTGTATACTGCTGTTATCTCTTTCATCCATAACAATATCAGACGTTTCTGTCGGCAGAATAGTCGCTTTGCTGATAATTCTGGTTTGTGCGCGATATTCAGGTGTGTCAGGCGGAACTATAGCGGGTGTATCTACGGGTATTGTGTTTTCGCTTTCCAGCAACGATTTGATTTTTATATGTTCAGGATTTTCGTTTTCGGGTCTGATGGGAGGCTTGTTTGCAGGCGCGGGAAAGCTCTACGTTGCGTTATCTATGCTTATATGCAACCTTACAATGTCATTTTCGTCACAGGATAGTGGATTAATATTTGCAGTATTTCTTGAGAGTGTGATAAGCGGAGTGGTGTTTATGTTGCTACCAAAATCGCTTGGAAATTACGTCAAGAATATTTTTACCGACAAAAGCGAAAGTCCCGACAACGAAGCCGTTAGACGAGCGGTTACAATGCGTCTGTCATTTGCATCAAAGGCACTTGAAAACGTGAGTTCGTGTGTGAATACAGTGTCACAGAAACTTTCACGTCTTAATAATGAAAACTCAGATTGGATATACAAAACTGCGTGTGAGCGAACCTGTTCTCACTGCGGGATGAGATACTACTGTCTGGAGAATCAGAAAAAAGAAAGAACAGAAGATTTCTACCGACTCAACAAAGTCTTAAAGGAAAAAGGCGAGGTTTGTGAGAGCGATATTCTGGACAAATTCAGCATCAGGTGTTGCAAATCAAATGAGCTTGCAAAAAGCATTTCAGAAAGCTACATTGAGTATTTATCGTGCGAGGATGCAAGACGAAGAATACTACAGATAAGAGGTGTGGTAGCATCTCAGTTTGCAGGGCTTTCAGATATTC
>JAZSHE010000136.1:0-6758 GCA_045533085.1 Ruminococcus sp. | reverse complement strand
AAGGGTATCAAGTATATTGATGAACATATCCGCCGTAAGGAAGGTAAAACTGTTAAGAAGTAATTAAAGGAGTGAATTAACAATGGTAGGTAGACCAGATTCTAAAGCAGCACGTGTTCTCCGTCACAAGAGAGTTCGTGGTAAAGTAAGCGGTACAGCCGAGTGTCCTCGCCTTTGTGTTTTCCGCTCCAATGCTAACATCTATGCTCAGATCATCGATGACGTTAACGGTGTAACACTCGTTTCTGCTTCATCACTCGACAAGAGCATTGAAGGCGGTTCTAACAAGGCAGCAGCAAGAGCGGTTGGTAAGCTCGTAGCTGAGCGCGCAGCAGAGAAGAACATCGTCGATGTTGTTTTTGACAGAGGCGGTAACATTTATCACGGCCGTGTTAAAGAGTTGGCCGAAGGCGCCCGTGAGGGCGGCCTCAATTTCTAAGGAAGGGGAGGAATAACTTTGGCTAATATTATTGACGCATCCACATTAGACCTTACTGAAAAGGTTGTTGCCATCAACCGTGTTTCTAAGACTGTAAAGGGCGGCCGTATCATGAAGTTCGCTGCTTTAGTAGTTGTAGGTGACGGTAACGGTACAGTAGGTTTTGGTATTGGTAAAGCATCTGAAGTTCCTGACGCTATCCGTAAGGGTATCGAGGACGCTAAGAAGAACCTCATGAAGGTTGCTTTAAAGGGTACAACAATCCCACACGAAATCATCGGTGAGTTTGGTGCAGGCAGAGTTCTTATGAAGCCTGCTGCTCCTGGTACTGGTGTTATCGCCGGCGGCCCAGTCCGTGCGGTTGTTGAGGCTGTTGGTATCAAGGACATCAGAACAAAGGCTTTACGTTCAAACAATCCTTGCAACGTAGTTCGTGCTACCCTTCAGGGCTTAGGTGCACTGCGTACAGCAGAGCAGGTTGCTGCTATCCGTGGCAAGTCTGTTAAAGAGATACTTTAAGGAGGTTTGAGTAATGAAAATTAAGTTAGTAAAGAGCTTAATCGGTTCTAAGAAGGACCAGGTTGCAACTGCTCATTCCCTCGGACTCAAGAAGATTGGCGACGTTACTGTTCAGCCTGATAACGCTTCTACTCAGGGTAAAGTATCTAAGATTATCCACCTCGTAGTGGTTGAAGAAAACTAAGGAGGTGCACGAATATGAAGTTGCATGAACTTTCACCGGTTGAAGGCTCTAAGAAAGAAGCTAAGAGAATCGGTAGAGGACACGGTTCAGGTCAGGGTAAAACAGCTGGTAAGGGTCACAAGGGCCAGAAGGCTAGAGCTGGCAAGGGCATGCGTGTCGGCTTTGAAGGCGGCCAGATGCCTTTACAGAGACGTATTCCAAAGCGTGGCTTTAACAACATCTTCGCTAAGAAAATTGTTTCAGTTAACGTTGGTACTCTCAACAAGTTCGAAGACGGTGCAGTAGTTGATGTTGCTGCTCTCGTTGAAGCAGGTATCGTAAAGAATTCTTTCGATGCTGTTAAGATTCTTTCTAACGGTAATCTTACAAAGAAGCTTACTGTTAAGGTTTCAGCTTATTCTGAGGCTGCTAAGGCTAAGATCGAGGCTGCTGGCGGAAAGGCTGAGGTGGTTTAATTGTTTAAAACAATTAGAGACGCTTGGTCAATTCCAGACCTTAGAAAGAAAATCTTATTTACACTTTTAATCATCATCTTATTCAGAATTGGTTCAGTTATCCCTGTTCCATTTCTGAACATGGATGCTCTCGCAAACCTCATGGGTGCTCTTTCAGATGTAAGCAACTCAGCATCAACTTCGCTCGTTTCTTACCTCAACACACTCTCAGGTGGTGCGTTCGCTAACGCTACTATCTTTGCGATGGG
The DNA here is from genome assembly GCA_045533085.1 of Ruminococcus sp. Taxonomy (GTDB): domain Bacteria; phylum Bacillota; class Clostridia; order Oscillospirales; family Acutalibacteraceae; genus Ruminococcoides. Next base: position 4,913 of record JAZSHE010000136.1, on the reverse strand, counting down.
TATCACACCATACATCAACAGTTCCATCATTATGCAGCTCTTATGCGTTGCTATTCCTGCTCTTGAAAGACTTCAGAAAGAGGGCGAGGACGGAAGAAAGAAGATTGCTACTATTACACGTTACGTAACAGTAGGCCTTGGTCTTATTCAGGGTACAGCTTACTTCATCTACCTCAAGAACTCAACTGATGCTAACGGCACAAGAATCGCAACATATAACGAAGGCTTTGCAATGGTATTTGCAGCTATCGTTATCATCCTCTGCTTCACAGCAGGTACAGCTCTTATGATGTGGATGGGCGAACAGATCAATAAGTACGGTATCGGTAACGGTATCTCAATGCTCCTCTTTGCAGGTATTATTGCTAGACTCCCATACACTGTTAACCTTCTTTCACAGTACTGGCAGATGGGTGCTCAGGGCGCTACAAAGTTCTATGTACTTGTCCCACTTTGGGTTGTACTCTTCCTTGCAGTTATCTGGGTTATCACATTCATGCAGGATGCTGAAAGAAGACTCCCTGTACAGTATGCTAAGAGAGTTGTTGGCAGAAAGATGTACGGCGGCCAGTCAACACACCTTCCAATCAAGGTTGCTTTAGGCGGCGTTATGCCAATCATCTTCGCTTCATCAATCCTCTCAATCCCAAGCACAATCAATATGTTTGTAACTCCTACAAAGCCATTCTGGATTTCATTCTTCCAGGCGTTCTCATCTGAGGGTTGGTTGTATTCAATCATCTACTTCGTATTGATTCTCATGTTTGCATACTTCTACACAACAATTCAGTATAATCCAATTGAGATGGCTAATAACCTCAAGCAGAACAATGGTACTATCCCAGGCATCCGTCCTGGCAGACCAACTGCAGAGTTTATTGCTAAAATCTTATCAAGAATTACACTTATCGGTGCACTGTTCCTTGCTTTCATCGCATTATTACCTATTGCATACTCAGGTATCACAGGTTTACGCGGTCTCTCAATGGGCGGTACATCAGTAATCATCATTGTTGGTGTTGCTCTCGATACTGCTAAGCAGCTTGAGTCACAGATGATGATGCGTCACTACAAGGGCTTCCTTGACTAATAAGTGATAAGGAGACGGATTATGAATCTTATTCTATTAGGTGCTCCTGGTGCAGGCAAAGGCACACAAGCCGCTGTCATCAGTGAACGCTTGAATATTCCCCAGATTTCGACTGGTAACATTATCAGAGAAGCGCTGAGAAGCGGTACAGAGATGGGTCTTAAGGCAAAGTCATTTATGGATGCAGGCCAGCTTGTTCCTGACGAAGTCGTTATCGGCATCATCAAGGACAGACTTGCAGACGATGATTGTCAGAATGGTTTCATTCTTGACGGTTTCCCAAGAACCATCCCACAGGCCGAGGCTCTGGACGAAATGGGTGTAGTAATCAACAAGGTAATCGATATCGAAGTACCTGATGAGGTTATTATCAACAGACTGTCCGGACGCCGCGTATGTGAGAAATGCGGAAGACCATACCACACAGAGAGCTTAAAGCCAAAGGTTGATGGCATCTGCGATGATTGCACAGGCGCCCTTATCCAGCGTAAGGATGACCAGATTGATACTATCAAGAATCGTCTTGAAATCTATCACAGTGAGACAGAGCCACTCAAGAGCTACTATGAAGCTCAGGGTAAGCTCACAGTTGTTGACGGACAGGGTACTGTTGACGAGACAATTGACCTCACAATGGCAGCTGTAGAGGCGTAAGCATGATAGTTATCAAGACTGCACGCGAAATTAGACAGATGCAGGACGCGTGCAAGTTATCTGCCAGAGCGTTGCGCTTGGCGGGTGAGGCTGTACAGCCGGGTGTTTCAACTTATGAGATTGACACCTTAGTCCGTAAATACATCGAGGAACAGGGGGCAACCCCTTCGTTCCTCGGTTATGGCGGATACCCTGCTTCAGCGTGTATATCTGTCAATAATGTGGTTATCCATGGTATACCGAGCAAAAAGACAATCCTCAAAGAAGGCGACATCGTCAGCATTGATGTTGGTGCCTACTTAAACGGATATCACGGAGATAACGCCTACACCTTTGCGTGTGGTGATATTTCAAAGGAAGCAAGAGCATTGCTTGATGCTACCAAAGAGAGTCTTTTCCAGGGGATAAAACAGGCGGTAGTTGGTAATCGTGTTGGCGATATATCCGCTGCCGTGCAACAGTATACTGAAGCTCGCAGTTACTCGGTGGTACGAGATTTCGTCGGCCACGGCGTAGGTGCGAAACTGCATGAAGAACCAAGCGTACCAAATTTCGGCACACCTCACAGAGGTGCGCGTCTGATTCCCGGTATGACCCTGGCGATTGAACCTATGATTAATATGGGTGGTCATCAGGTCGAAGTACTCGATGACGAATGGACAGTAGTGACCGTAGATGGTTCACTTTCAGCCCATTTTGAACACACTATTGCGATCACTGGTGATGGGCCGATTATTTTGACCCTGCCTGACTAAGGAGAGCTTATGGACATAGTAAAAGGCTCTGTGGTCAGAGCAAAAGCAGGTCGTGACAAAGGCGGCTACTTTGTAGTCACCGACATTTTAGAAGGCGACAGAGTTATGATTTGCGACGGCAAGCGCCGCAAGGTGCAGTCACCAAAGCTTAAAAACGTCATTCATCTTGAATGCACAAACTCTATTGCCTCAGATTTCACAACTAACCGTCAGATTAAAAGTTTTTTGAAAAGCTATTTGGAGGGAAACAATGTCTAAACAGGACGTTATCGAAATTGAGGGTACAGTTACAGAAGCGCTGCCAAATGCACAGTTCAACGTTGAGCTTCCTAACGGTCACAAAATCCTTGCTGTTATTTCAGGTAAACTTCGAATGAACTTTATTCGTATCTTACCTGGTGACAAGGTAACTGTTGAGATGTCACCGTATGATCTTACAAGAGGCAGAATCACTTGGAGATCCAAGTAAGACAACTAATACTTTATTACTAAGGGAAAGGAATGATTAAATAATGAAAGTCAGACCTTCAGTAAAGAAAATTTGTGAAAAGTGCAAGGTTATCAAGAGAAAAGGCAAGATTATGGTAATCTGCGAGAACCCTAAGCACAAACAGCGTCAGGGCTAATAACACAAAACTATTTACATTCGGTTTAACCGATATTACTTTGATAAAATTTTAATGGAGGTGCAATTAAATGGCTCGTATAGCAGGTGTTGACTTACCAAGAGATAAAAGAGTTGAGATCGGTCTCACATACATCTACGGTATTGGTAGAAAGACTGCAACAGACATTATTGCTGCAACAGGTGTAAATCCTGACACTCGTGTCAGAGATCTCACAGAAGAAGATGTTTCTAAATTAAGAGAATATATTGACCGTAACTGTCGCGTTGAGGGTGACCTCAGAAGAGATGTAGCTTTTGATATCAAAAGACTTATCGAAATCGGCAGCTACCGTGGCGTTCGTCACAGAAAGAATCTGCCTGTAAGAGGCCAGCGTTCTAAGACAAACGCTCGTACCCGTAAAGGCCCACGTAAGACAATGGCCAACAAGAAGAAGTAAGGGAGGGCTAAATAATGGCAGTTAAAACAGCAAAGAAGGCTGTCCGTCGCCGCCGTGAGAGAAAGAATATCGAAAAAGGCAGCGCACATATTCAGTCAACATTTAACAACACAATCGTTACTATTTCTGATACACAGGGTAATGCAATTTCTTGGGCTAGTGCTGGTGAGCTCGGCTTCAGAGGTTCAAGAAAGTCTACTCCATTCGCTGCTCAGTCAGCAGCTGAGACAGCAGCAAAGGCTGCTATGGAGCACGGCCTCAAGTCAGTAGAAGTTTTCGTTAAGGGTCCTGGTCAGGGCCGTGAGGCTGCAATCAGAGCATTACAGACAGCTGGTCTTGAAGTAACAATGATCAAAGACGTTACTCCAATTCCACACAACGGATGCCGTCCTCCAAAGAGAAGACGTGTCTAAAGAATTATCAGGAGGTATATAATCTATGGCTAGATATACAGGAGCTGTATGCAGACAGTGCCGCAGAGAGGGCAAGAAGCTCTTCTTAAAAGGCGAGAGATGCTATTCAGACAAGTGTGTTATCGCACGCAGAGCTTACGCACCTGGTCAGCACGGTCAGGGTCGTAAGAAGAGCTCAGAGTACGGTCTTCAGCTTAGAGCTAAGCAGATGACAAAGCGTTACTACGGTGTACTCGAGAGCCAGTTCAGAAAGTACTATGGCTTAGCAGAGAAGAAAGAGGGTAAGACTGGTGAAGCTTTACTCGCTATTCTCGAGAGCCGTCTTGACAACGTAGTTTACAGAATGGGTTGGGCTTCTTCACACGCTGAAGCTAGACAGCTCGTTTCACACGGTCACTTCACAATCAATGGCAAGAGAGTAAACATCCCATCTTACCTCACAAAGCCAGGCGAAGTTATCGCTATCTGCGAGAACAGCCGTTCAAACAACAAGTTCAAGGCAGTTATTGAGGCTAACGCTTCAAGACCTGTTCCAAAATATCTCGAAGTTGCACAGGGTGCATTTGAGGGTAAGGTAATCGCTGTTGCACAGCGTGACGAGATCGACCTCGACGTCGACGAGACTCTCATCGTTGAGTTGTACTCTAAGTAATCCTTCGCATGATCGTAAGATCAAACAAAGACTTTCAGTTGTTATACTGTTAAAGAATATAGGAGGAATTCACTAATGATAGAGATAGAAAAACCAAGAATCGAAACTGAAGAGTTATCAGCAGACGGTAAGTACGGCAGATTTGTCGTAGAGCCACTTGAGAGAGGTTTTGGTAACACTTTGGGCAATAGCTTAAGACGTGTACTTCTCTCTTCTCTTGAGGGTGTAGCTGTTACATCTATCAAGATTGACGGTGTTCTTCACGAGTTTTCTACAATCCCTGG
>JAZSHE010000179.1:0-6146 GCA_045533085.1 Ruminococcus sp. | reverse complement strand
CTTTCTCTTTATCTTTGACATCAACTCTGAAAAGCCCTGCTTTTTCAAAATAAGGAAAGACTTTTCTATGTATCTGTAAAACTTAACCATCGGATGACCATTACCCATCAATCTGAACAATGCTTTCTGATATTCAACATCATTGATAACATATTTAGGGTGCTTGAGCGGGAACTCGATATCAAAAGTTTTCATTGTGTAAATTCGTCTGAGTCCTTTTGGAAGGAGCGACAAATCAGCTGCAGAATGAGTACTTCCCTCAGGAGTGTTACCAATATTTAAAATTAGGTTTTTAGTCGGAACAATATTAAGCCTATGGTTAACATACTGATTGATGCCTAGAATAGTTTCATAGTGTTCAACACCTGTATTCTTGTTTGTCTGCCATACCTTAAATCTGCCTTTAGGATTAGCGTTTTGCTGTTCCATATAGGCTGATAATTTTCTCATAGCAAACTCATCATCTAGCAAGTCATACTTTGGCTCCCATTCATCAACTACTCTTTTCCATGTAGCCCAGCCCCAGATAGAGCCTGTTTCTGTAAAGAGATATGAGTACGGAGAATCAAAGGTTTCCAGATTGTTCATACCGCAAATCATATTGATTCGCTGGTCATCGGCGTATTTATCAAGAAGCTCCTTGCAAAACGGGAAAAAGCTCTGGCTAGGCACATCATCGTCCTCGATAACAATACATCTGTCCACATGCTCAAATGCCCATTTCTGAGCAATATACTCGGAAGGGTCACAGCCAAAATTCTTCTCCTGGAATTTTGTATGCACTTCACATTCCCAGTCAATATCAAGCGCTATCTCTCGGCACTTAGCAACGCCAATAGCATCTTTTTCGTTACCTTCTCTGGCACCGTCCTGATACAAAAACAGCTTACTCGGTCTTGCTTTCTTAACCTGCTCAAAAACCTGTGAAAAACAACCAGGTCTGTTGAAGAAAATCAGCAACACTGCCACATCTATATTTGCTTTATATTTCTCGCTCATAATATACTCCTTAAATTAGGTTTTGCTTTAAAAAGTCCAGACATCTTTCTCTTTCGCTTTTTAACTTTATCTCTACTTTTTCTCTATCAATTTCTTTATATATAGCGTCTACTGTACCATCAAACTCTGTTAAAAATCTATCCTTCAAATCGAATAATTCAAGAATACTGAGTAATCGCGAATTGAATCTCGGTGCAGCAAAAGATACGAACTGTTTTCCTAAATTCACTGAAAATGCTGTTCCGTGAAAAGAATCCGTAACTACATATTCAGCATTTGAAAGATAGTACAGAAAATCATAAACGGTATTATGAATTCTATTGTCTGCACCACTCATAAAATCAAGTGTGTCCGAAAAGTTGATTATCTTCAAACCTTTCTCTTTTGCGAGCTTTAACGCAAAATTCTTTACATGGACATTTCTGTTCAAGTTGTACACAAAGATAAATGGTTCTTTTTCCTTTTTGTGATCTCCTAAAAAGGAAATCCACTCTTCTTTAGTCAGTAAAAGAGTAGGATCCAGCACATGCACGACATCCTCTACACCGATTTCTTCAAGCATAGAAACAGCACTTTTCTCTCTGACTGATATAGCTTTGAAATCTTTCAGATATTCTTTAACACTTATTTTTTCTTCATCAGAAAACTCATCTTTACCGATGCTGCTGGCGTAAGCCAGTTTTAACTTTCCTTGTGGCACATACTGAAGATAGTACCCCTTTACATCATCAGGTAAATTATAGTTTTGAGTATTCCATATCTGATCGCTGCCTGAGATATACACATCAGCTACAGGCGGATCATTTTGCAAGTCAGCAAACGTACTGTAAGTTTTTTTGCTGAGCGTAACATTCTTCTTCAAAAAGTTTATCATCGTAGCCTGTTGAATCGAGAAAAACAACGCAGCTGCTGATTTTCTTACAACATTCTTAATAATATTTCCTTGACTTTTTATAGTAAGAATACCGTATTTCAGTGTCAGACCTCGCGGGATATAATCTACTATTTCACAGTTGTGTCCGAGTTTTTCCACTGTTTTTTGTGTTGCATAAGTTTGAAGTAACGAGCCGTAATTTCTCACATGATGCAATGTTGTAACAGCAACTTTCATAATTCCTCTCCTTTACCAAAAGTTGATTATATCTTTTCTTAAATCTGTGTCGAGTTTTGTTAACACTTCATCCTTTGGAATAGGATTAGACACATTGATACAAAGTAATGTTTTTGCCATCTCTTCAGCATCATTACTGGAACAGTAATACAGAATCTCTCCGACACCCGACTTTGATACAGCAGGGATATCAGTAGACAAAACATCCAAACCATTAGATAGATAAGTAAGCACCTTGGAAGGAAAAGATGTATTATTAAAAGCTCCCTCCATATTCTGTATCGCTACACCCACATTGCATTTTTGTAAGAAACTCAAAAACTCATTTCCCGAAAGAACTCCATCATACGATAATGTTGCGCTATCATCCCTGTGAGTATCCGCAATCAGCGATTTTATCATTTCGATATTCTCCTGAGAGCCATAACCCAAAATATGAACATGATAATTCTTTGGCAAATACTCTGCCATTTTCACAGCACTTATCGCTCCGCCTTTTTCAGGCCTTAATGTTCCTGCATAAACAACATGCACTTTACCGTCATTAAACTTTTCAGAAATAACCTTTTCCGGCTTATATATTCCGCTTGCAATCAAGCTCGGTTTTTTATCAGTATTTATAATCTCATCCAGAATACCGGTAGCAAACACATATTTATCTGCTATCTTAAAGAAACCCTGCTCTTGTTTTCTTACCCTTTCAGACACTTTGTTTATATCTGAATATATCTCTCTGATCTCGAGAGTAACATTCAGATTTTTAACCTTCTTAAAAAAAGCAATAGTCTTTATATATGCAAGGCTGTGATAAACAACAATATCCTCGTTCTTCTTAAGATGTAATAATAAATAGAAGAAAAACCACAGTTTTGTATAAAGTACAGCCAACACTTTAAACAAAGAGTTAGGAGCACCAAAAGATGGTGGTTGGATGAGCGTTACCTTATCCGCCAACTTGTTGTTTCTTCCTTTATAAAACCCTTTTTTGTTCAAAGTACGCGACGGAGAAATAATCTCCACCTCGCCTTTTTCACTCAGCACATCAGCCATATATTTAACTACATTTGATGCCGATGGCGCTACGCTACGATTTTCGTTTGTGTATTTTTCTATATCACAAAATGCAATATATTTCATATTAACCCTCAATTTCTACAAGTCCTACTAAACAGAAGAAAGAAAAAACAGGCATACACAAAACTATTGTAGCTGTGCATGCAATCAAACAAATTACAATTCGCAGCGAAATAGCCAAAAACGGAACTGTATCCTTGTTTCTACCTAAAAGCTGTATAAAATTCACATACCAATAAAGACCTATAACACCGAAATAAGCAAATACATATCCCCACTCAGCGTCAATCTGAACCGACAAAGACGACGAAAGGCTTCCTGTAATAAAATAAATCGGATTAGCATTCGCCAAGTATGCTGTCAAGCCTCCAAGTTTATGTCCAAACGAAGACTCCATTCCATCAGAAAACTCAAATATTCTGTAATTTGCTTGCAGGTTATCTATGTTAGCAATCAGCAAAATAACACCTACACCTAAAATCGCCCATTTGATTTTACCGATGTTTTTATCAAGAATAAAATAAACCAGAACTATGGCAACTGCTACAAAAAAAGTCGTACGCGAACCTGTAAGTAACAGCGACCAGATGCAAATGAAAGCAAACAAATAGTTGATTAAGGACGCCTTTTTGATATTCGATTGCAAAATTACACACAAAACCGAACAAGGAATAACCATATACACATTCGGGTTCATATAAATTGAGCCCGAACGGAACGATGCTGTTCCATATTTTGTTGTAGCAAGATTCAAGTGCACATCACTACCAACAAGGTAATTCTGTCTGATAAAGTCGTTTACCCATTCGACATCGTTAAACTGTAAAAGCTGTATGCTAAAATTAAAAATCAAAATCGCAATACAAATCCAGTAAACAAACTTAAACGGAACTTTGTAATCATATACTACCATAATCAGTAGTATGTAGAACGCAAATCGTTGCAACTCGTGTAAGGTTACCGCAAAATTAGCGGAACCCTCCACCAACACTACTGTTATACCTGATAAAACTATACCAACAGCCATCGCCAAAAACATCGGAGGCATTTTGCTGTGCATCTTAGAGTTAGTTCTGTCTTTGAACAAAAACAAAATACCGGCAACACCCAGACGCAACAAATTACCCATAGTTGTCAACGGTATAAGTGTAAGCAAAGCTATAATAAGTACCGGTATATAGTTATGCCGCTTATTATCCGATGAATCCGCCAATATAGCACTATTCACTTGTCTGTTAAACGCTATACTCATAACGGTATCCCCATAATAAATCAGTTGGTACTTAATACTTCATTTGCGATTCTCTGCCAACTGCTAACTTCAACTTTTTGGTTTATATCCTCTGTAGAATTTCTGGTTATCTGAAGAAACAAAACCTTCTTCATCAATTTTGCCAATTCGTCCGGTTTAAACGGGTCAAAGAAATACGCATTCTCGTAGTTCTCTAAAACCTCTGTGGAAAACGGACAATCTGAAGCAAGAACAATGGAGTTCATTCTCCTTGCTTCTACCATAGGCAATCCCACTGTTTCCACGTATGAAGGAAACAGCAAGGTAGTGCGATTATACTGATCCAGCAAATCAGCTCTGGACAATCTTCCTCTGCACTCAATATTGTCAGGCAAATTCTTCAGCTCACCATCTGAAACCGTAAGAATCACCTTGAAATCAGTAATGCCTTCTTTTTCTAAAATCCGACAGGCTTCTATAATGCATTCGTTGTTCTTATATATGTTATCTGCAGTAGGATAGAAAAAAACATTTTTATCAAAAACGCCCTCTTTTATATACGGAGTCAAATCTTCCACATCGGGCATTATATTCACTATCTTGCTGATACTGATACCGGTTTTCTCTACAACAGCCTCTTTCATCCATCTGGACTGAACAATAACTTTGTCTGCCTTCTTTGCAGAAAGGTGAATAAGCTGACCTATCAGTTTCTGATAAATTGCACTAACACGTTCCGCTTTTTTTAAAAACGAAAATCTCTTCATTTTTGTATATGGCAAAGATTGATGAATATATGTGCACTGAGGAGCTTTTACTCCGAATGTTATGATATTCTGCAGTGAAAAAACTACATCAGGCTTTAAATCATCTATAAATTTTCTGCCAACAAACAAATCAAAAAGGAATTTTTTTATTCCGCTGTTTTTTATATCCTGTCTGACAATAATTTTCACATTGTCTGTTTCCTCAAAATAATTGTCTGAAAGAAGAAAAATCCATTCGTTCTCAGTGTCGTTTTTGCATATGTATTCATAAAAACCTTTGAGTATCGTCATAGCTCCTCCGTAAGAAGCAGCTATATCATTAACAACAATTCTCACTTTAAACTCCTCATAATAACCTTATAGCTGTCTTTTACATCGTAATTGTCCCTGAGCACCGCCTGCACTTTTTCTTTTCCGACACTTAGACAGGATAACTCTTTGACTTTTCGAGCAAACTCATCAGCGTCATTACTGTAACAAAAATCACCAATTCCGTTTTTCTTAACAAAAGCGCCTATATCAGTTACTTCATCTGTTACACAAAGCACCGGTAGCCCGGCCTGTAAATACGACAAAAGTCGCGACGGATAGTTAGGTATTGTAAATCTGTAGTCAAGAAAAATCATTCCTACATCACAACTGCCAATCATCTTGTCATAGTCTTCTTTAGGCAGTCGTTTCATCAGCTTGAAGTTATGAGGCTTTTCCTCAGAAACGAACTTCTCAAGTTTGCAGTACTCGGTACCATCTCCAACAACGAGAAAATAAGCATCAGTGTCTTTAGATTTTTTCAGACACTCTATAAGAAATTCAATTCCCTGAGGCTTGCCCAGATTTCCACCATAAACGAAAATTTTCTTATCAAGCGGTAAATCATACTTTTCTCGCAGCTGATTTCTTTCACAATCTGACGAACTCATATCGACTGGCTCAACGCTGTTAGGGCACACATGAACAATATCTT
>JAZSHE010000060.1:0-6929 GCA_045533085.1 Ruminococcus sp. | reverse complement strand
CATAGAAGCTTCTACAGAGCTTGACTCCTGATAAACAAAGTTGTTCTCAGGGAAGTTCTTTGTAAGCTCATCTGTGATAGTCTGCTGCTCAGCTGTATCGATAGCGTTCTCGCCTGAGAAGTTGATGTCGATAACATAAGCATCATCTGTCTCAGTGTTGTTCATGATATCCTTTGATACTGTGAAAGTAACTACGTTGTTTGGTGTAGCCTTCTGGATAGTATCCTTGAGCTCATTTTCATCAACTTCACCGGTGAAGCTGTAAGAAATGATAGCACCGCCCTTGAACTGAATATCAAGAGTTGTACCGAAAATAAAGTTACATATAATACCGATTAAAATGATAGCTAAAGAGATGCCAAAGAAAATCTTACTACGACCAATAAAGTTTATGTCTTTTTTCATTTTTTAGCACCTCCGAATAACCAGTTTTTGCGCACGCACTTAAATCCAGCAACGCTCTTGAGCATAACTCTTGAGAAGAATACGCCCATGATGAAGTTGGAGATAGTACCCATAAGGAGTGTGTAACCGAATGCGTAGATTGTACCTGTTGTTGAAGCACCGAACAGCCATGAGAGGATGTTTGATGGACCAAATACGAGAAGTAAGATAACAGATACGATAACGACAGTCATATTACCGTCGATGATAGCAGCGAGAGAGTTCTTTGTACCCTTTTCGATAGCACCATCGAGAGTTTTACCTGTCTTGAACTCATCCTTGATACGCTCAGCTGTGATGATGTTAGCGTCAACACCCATACCGATAGAGAGGATAATACCAGCAATACCAGGGAGTGTCATTGTGAATGAATCAAATACAGGGAAGAATCTTGTGATAGCTGCAATTGACAGACCCATCTGACCTAAAAGCGCGATAATAGCGATTAAACCAGGAACTCTGTACATAGAAATCATAAATACTGCAATAATGATGAGTGCGATGATAGCAGCATAACCCATAGCAACTAAAGAGTTCTGGCCAAGTGTTGGGCTGATAGAACCGTATGATGCAGTCTCGAGTGTGAATGGAAGCGCACCACCGTTGATCTGGTTAGCGAGTTTTGTAGCCTCTTCTGCTGTGAAGTCACCTGTGATAGATGCTGAGCCACCAGTGATAGCTTCGTTAACCATTGGAGCAGAAAGAAGTGTGTCATCCATGTAGATAGAGAGTGTCTTGCCAACGTTAGCACTTGTAGCATCAGCAAATACCTGTGCACCCTCAGAAGTCAACTCTAAGAATACGAGATACTCATTAGCTGAACCAGTTTCTGTGTTAACACCAGCCTCTGCTTTAGCAACAGAAGAACCGTCCATTACAACATTACCTGACTCATCCTTGAATGTGAGCTTTGCAGTAGCTGCGAGCTCGTCGATAGCTTTAATAGGGTCAAAGTTTGTTTCGTCCTCTTTCCATGGGAAACGAACGATGATACGATCACTGTTGTAATCAGCGTAAAGCTCATAGTCAGTGATACCGTTTGAAACCATACGGGTTTCGATGATTGATTTTGCAGAGTCTAACTGCTCATCTGTGGCGTCATAACCGTCAGCCGGTTTGAATGTAGCTTCAACACCGCCACGGATGTCAATTCCCCATCGGATGTCGTCGATACCCTTGATTACTGTTTTCTCGATATCACCTTCGTAGTAAGATACGCCGAAGATAGAAGAAGCAGCAAACAGGAGAATCAGCAGAGCAACGATGAAGAAAACAGGCTTTGGAATTCTTTTCATGCCTTGGACCTCCATAAATTTTGTGTTGTCAAAAGTGTGTTGCAGAATTTCAAAAATAAAAACTCTGCTACGGTGTACACTTTTAACCATAACAGAGTAATTATACTTTTTATTCACAAAAATGTCAATAAAACATTGTGAAATCTTTGTGACAATTATTTAATTTTGTCAAAAAAGCTAATGTTAGTTCGAATTTCGAATTATCATTAAGCTTTCATAAGAATTTCGAGAGCACAAAGCTTTGCACAAATGTTGAAAACATCCATAGCTTTCGAAAGGTCCTCGATTGATGGAGCTGTTGGAGCGACACGGATGTTGCAGTCCTTAGGGTCGTTGCCGTAAGGATAAGTAGCACCTGCACCTGTGAGTACAACACCAGCATCCTTGCACATAGCTACAACCTTTTTAGCTGTGCCTTCCATAACATCTACGCTGATGAAATAGCCACCCTTTGGCACTTCAAAAGAAACGATACCACAAGGTTTCAAGTCAGCAGTAAGCTTTTCGATAACAAGGTCAAAACGTGGTTTGATGATATCCTTGTGCTTTTTCATGTGAGCTTTCAGACCATCGATACCGCCGAAGAACTCTACATGGCGGAGCATATTGATTTTATCGTAGCCGATTGTCTGATACATATATTTATTTTTGATGATATCCATATTGTTCTTTGATGCAGCCATAGCAGCAACACCTGAACCAGGGAAAGTAATCTTACTTGTTGAGCAGAACTCGATTGGAAGGTCGATGTTGCCAGTTTTTTCGCACTCATCGAAAATGTTGAGAAGAGTAACGTCTTCGTCAGTGAGGTCGTGGATAATGTAAGCGTTATCCCACATAATCTTGAAGTCCTTTGCGGCAGGCTTTAATGCTGCAAAACGCTTTACTGTTTCATCAGAATATGTGATACCCTGTGGGTTTGAGTACTTTGGAACACACCAGATGCCCTTTACTGACTCGTCTTTTACAAGCTCTTCAACAACATCCATATCAGGGCCGTTCTCTGTCATTGGAACAGTAATCATCTCAAAGCCGAAGTATTCTGTGATGCCGAAATGTCTGTCGTAACCAGGAACAGGACACAGGAACTTTCTGTTCTTTACCTCGTACCAAGGAGCACAACCCTCAGCAGGAGATGCTGTCATAAAGCAAGAAATTGTATCAAACATCATGTTAAGGCTTGAGTTACCACCAACCATAACCATATCAGGAGTAACACCCATAACCTCAGCCATAAGGCTCTTGCACGCTGGGATACCATCGAGAATACCATAGTTGCGGTAGTCCTGACCATTGACTGTGAAACACTCTGAATCGCTTTTCAGAACGTCGAGCATATCTTTTGAAATCTCAATCTGCTCTGCACAAGGAACACCTCGTGACATATTGAGTGACAGGTTCATCGCTTTGATGTCGCTGTATTCTTTGCTGAGTTTTTCGTATTCTGCCGCAAGCTCTGCGGCGTTCATCTGTTCGTATAACATTTTGCACCAACTTCTATAAAAAATTGCAAAAATTTGTAATTGCTAAGTAATATAATAACCTACACAAGAAAATTTTGCAATACCAAATTTAAAATCTTGCAAAAATATATTTGTTATATATTATGCACAATTTAGTGAAAAATATACAAAAAAGAGGCTCGATCATACGAGCCTCAAAAAAACAATCGTTTTATTAGTAGTATTTATAGTATCCGTAGTTTTTGCCCTTGTACTTTTTGCGGTCCTGGAAAGAACATCCAACCTTGAGGAATCCGAGCACCTTGGTGTCGGCAAGTTTGAGCGCCTGAACAGCTCTTTCGATATCACCGTGAGTTGTGACCTTTTCTCTTACGATAAGGACAAAACCGGCAACATAGTCTTTGAGCAGTAATGTATCGGTAACAACACCAACAGGTGGTGTATCAAGGATAACGTAATCATACTGGTTTTTAGCCAGAGTCATAAAGTTTCTAAAGGCGTTTGAGCCGATAAGCTCCGAAGGGTTTGGTGGGACTGTACCCGCTGTCAGAACATCAAGACACGGAACAACAGAACGGTTAACAACGTCTTCGAAATCAGCAAACTGACCGATAACCTCTGATAAACCTACAGTATTCTTGAGCTTAAGAAGGTTATGAACGTTAGGACGTCTGAGGTCAGTGTCGATAAGAAGAACTTTCTTGCCCATCTTCGCAAACGAAATAGCAAGGTTAACAGTAGCTGTACTCTTACCCTCACCCTTTGACCAGGATGTAACAGCCGCACACTGATTGTTTTCAGCTACGAGTGAGAAAACAAGGCTTGTACGAGCAGACTTGTAACCCTCAACGATAGCAAACTTGCTGTCGTTATTGATGACGTTTCTTGTTTTATCGGTAGCACCAAGGCGTTTTTTTCTTGAAATCAGTTTCATTTCTTCTTCGCACCGCCTTCCACTTCAAAGTCAATAATCTCAGCAAATACAGGAATCTCATACATTTCGTAAAGGTCATCTTCAGGCTTGACAGTTGTGTCAACAATCTCGATGAGGAATGCAAGACCGAGCGAAAGAATCAGACCTGCAAGGAAACCAATCATAACATACTGCTTGACATCCGGTGACGAAGGGCTTGATGGAATCGAAGCTTCGTCAACAGTATCAACCTTACCAGCCTCGCCGAAATACTTTGCGAATACGTGCGGAGCTTCTCTTGCCACCTGATTCGCAACATTAGCGGCAGTGATCGGGTCGAGAGAGGATACCCTGATTTCAAGGAAGTATGAATCCTCAATCGCGCTGATTGTAACAGAGTTACCTGCGATAATATTCTTCATATCAGGGTCTTTTGTAAAAAGAGTTGTACAAGTGTTAGCGAGCATAACAGACTGGGTGATATCGTTTGTATCAACCTCAGCATTATCATCTCCGTAAGCGGTTGATGATGTTGAGCTCGAAAATCCCGCGTTATTCTGTACAAGAATCAAAGCTGACGTTGTATAAATCGGCGATACAAAAAACGAAACATACATATAAGAAAGTACTGTTCCGACTATTGTCATAATGATGATAAGCTTAATATGTGCCAGAAACATTTTAAGGATATCGTTAACTGTTAATTGTCTTGCCATATTAACCCCCTATTTTACATTTTCTCTTAACATATATCATATAACAACAATAGTAAATATTTATTCCAAAATAGAATTATATAAAAGAAAAATAAACGGGTGGAGAAAGATTTCTCACACCCGCTTGAATTTTAATTAAAATCAGCCACAAATGCTGAGAAGTACACCTGCTGCAACAGCAGAACCGATAACGCCGGCTACGTTCGGACCCATAGCGTGCATAAGCAGGAAGTTACCAGGATTTTCTTCCTGACCAACCTTGTTAGATACACGGGCAGCCATCGGAACAGCAGATACACCGGCTGAGCCGATGAGTGGGTTAACCTTACCACCTGTAAAAATATACATAAGCTTACCGAAGAGAGTACCGCAAGCTGTACCAACACAGAACGCTGCAAGACCGAGAGCGATAATACCGAGAGTCTTTGTTGTAAGGAAGTTAGTACCAGTAGCAGTAGCACCAACTGTTACACCAAGGAAGATTGTTATGATATTCATAAGCTCGTTCTGAGCTGTCTTGTTAAGACGGTCAACAACGCCAGACTCTTTGAACAGGTTACCAAGCATCAACATACCAACAAGTGGAGCGGCACTTGGGAGCAGGATTGAACATACAACAACGATAACAATCGGGAATAAAATTTTCTCAAGCTTTGAAACAGGTCTGAGCTGCTCCATAACAACCGAACGCTCTTTCTTTGTTGTGAGAGCCTTCATGATAGGTGGCTGAATAATTGGAACAAGTGCCATATATGAGTAAGCCGCAACGGCAATAGAACCTAAAAGATGCGGAGCAAGCTTAGAAGTTACATAAATAGCAGTAGGACCGTCAGCACCACCGATGATACCGATAGCACCAGACTCAGCAGGAGTAAATCCTAAAAGGATAGCACCGATGAATGTGATAAAAATACCAACCTGTGCTGCAGCACCGAGGACGAAGCTCTTAGGGTTAGCGATAAGCGGACCAAAGTCAGTCATACAACCGATGCCAAGGAAGATAAGTGGTGGATAAATACCAAGCTTTACACCCTGATAGAGGTAGTAAAGCAGACCACCATAAGTAGGAACATTAACATACTGCTCACCGTTAAGAGTTGTTACAGCGTAATCAATCTTGTCGTGAGAGAGCATATATTCAGCCAACGGCACCATATCTGTTGATGGGGCTGCCATAATGTCCGGATAAAGGTTAACGAGCAACATACCGAAAGCAATCGGCAAAAGAAGAAGTGGCTCAAACTGCTTTTTGATAGCAAGGTACAAAAGCACGAATGAAATACCAATCATCACATAGTTCTGCCATGTGAGAACAACAAGGCCGGAGTCCTGATAAAGACCGACTAAAGATTCTAAAAATCCGTTAAGAATTGCCATATCTGAACTACCTCCTCATTTAAAATGCTCTGGTGTTAGCAACAACACCAGCATTACCCCACGCACTGCGCGCAGGAGCTTTTCTGATATTCTTAATGCGAACACCATCGCCGTACATCATAGCGACAGCAGCAGCGATACACGCAAGTACTTCACCGCTTACGCCATTTGTAGCAGTTGCAACAGAACCGCCACCTGCACCTGTACCCTTTGGTGTGTCATCGTCATCGTTTTTGGACTTTTTTTCTTTTCTCTCTTTCGCTTTCATTTCAGCTTTGTACACGATAGTGCTGTAAAGCTTGATGATACCGATAAGCAGGATTAAAACCGAAAATACAACAACGAAGCCTGTGATAAGAACAGTCCAGGCAGTCATCATATCGAGTTTTGCGAAATATTCCGCCATAAAACAACCCCCATATTTATAATTTAGTCATTGTATAGTATATACCAAAACATATACAATTTCAACAAAAATATGAGGGTAAATAAATATTTATTTAATTTTGTAGATATACCGAATATTTACACCATTTACAGAATGATGCAGATAAGTCCGTTGCATCCGTCGTTGATTATTTTTTCTATCGTTTCCCCTACCTTCTGACGTGCTTGTGGTGGCATACGATAAAGTTTGTTGTTAAGTCCTTCGCTGACAAGCTCGTTTACTGATTTACCGAAAATATTCGACTCCCAGATTTTCTGTGGACTTTCCTCAAAT
>JAZSHE010000086.1:0-5451 GCA_045533085.1 Ruminococcus sp. | reverse complement strand
ATTTCAGCCTGCTCTTTTGATTCCAAAACGCGGATATCGTTGTTGGCTTGTACAACACCCATCGGCTCAATAAATACAGTTGAGCCTGATGCTGATGTATCGTGTACAAGACCTGCTACGTTTGAGCGGCACTCGGATTTTACGGGTACAACGTATCTTCCGTCACGTTGGGTGACAATAGCGTCCTGAAGATATTTCTGGTATGTAGAAGAATGGATAATTTTGTCGAGTACTTCGCGTGCTTTTGATTGGGCAACTCTGATTTTTCGACGGATGTCATAAAGAGTAGGGGAAGCGTTGTCGCACAGCTCTTCTTCGCCGATGATACAGGTGTTGATTTTTTCTTCCAGAAATTTGTTGGTGGACAAGCTTTCGAAGTGGTTATCAAGTGAGGTCTGTACACCCGCTGATTTGCTGCGCCATTCTTTGATAAGACGGATAACGCGCAAAGTCTGGGCGATTTTTAAAAGTTCTGCTGTTGTCAGGCATCCGCCTGCCTGAGCACGTCTGAGTGCGTTTGCGATATTTGACACACCTCCAAAAGACGGTGCGCCAAAGCGACCGATGAGCATATACGCATCATCAGTTTGTTTGAGTAACTCCTCTACCTCAAAAAGTCCCCACGCAGGTTCAGTTTTCAATGCCAACTCATACGCGTCGGGGATAGTGGTTTCTTTGGCGAGCAGTGTGAGTATTTTGTCGAGTTCAAGTGCTTTAAAATGTCTGTTCATATCAATCACTCATCATTTTAAAAAATTGTAGTGTCATATAGTCTTTTTCTGTCACAGAGCGTAGGTAGCTTTCTGTGATAATGTTCAATAGTTTGAGCGAATCTTCGCTAAGTGAAAACGAAAACAGTTTAGAAAAATCTGCGTAAATAGTGTGACGTAAAGCTGTGATTACGCTTATCGGAGCTTTTATTCCGAGCGCGCCATTTGTGTCGGCACAGCTTTCACAAAAGAGTTTTCCTGTTTTTGGGATAAAGGTCATTATGTCTGCTTTGTACTCTCCACAACGATCGCACATAACAAGGTCAGGCATATATCCGCACAACTGCATCAGGCGCATTTCGACACACGCTTTGATCAGAAGCGGTTCTTTTTTGTTGCTTGACAAAAGATGAAGTGCGTTTAAAATCAGCCGTAAAAACTCGGATGACTCAATCTCCTTGGGACATAAATCCATACACAACTCGCAGAAATACTGAGCAAGACTCATATTTGCGACGTCTTTTCTCAGTCCCATAAACATCTCGATACTTTTTGCTTCGTCGATTGAGTATGTACCTTTGTTTTCGAACAACGAAAGCTCAGAATAGCACAAAAGCCCGGTGGATGCACACTTCGGGCTTTTGATATTCTTTGCGCGACGCACAAACGCACGGATAACACCATGGGAAGCTGTCAGCACGGTCACAAGCTTATCTTGTTCGCGGATGCTTTGCTCCTTTATTATCAGTCCGTTTGTTTTGAATTTCATCTTTATCCTCCAAGGTGTATGGGTCCTTTTTTGCGTTCTGGATGGATTTGTAGTGCAGGTAATCCAGTACACTGCCACTACTCAGAAAAGAGTTCCACGCATCTGTTTCGTTCATTTTTATCTGCCTTTCATAAGCACTCGGGCTCAACCCCTGTAGGGTTATTATATCTAGTCGCAAGGCAGATATAGTGGGAAATATGTAGAAGCCAAAAAATGTAAATTAGGTTATGTAGCTTCTATCAGGTTCCCTCGTCAGAGTAAGTCGTAAATTTAGTCAAAATCTTTCTGGTTAAAACCGAAGTTGTTGAGTAACGCTTCGCGGTTACGCCAGTCCTCTTTAACCTTGACCCAGGTCTGTAGATTTACTTTGCAGTCAAAGAATTTCTCCATATCCTGACGGGCATAGGTGCTGATTTTTTTGAGCATAGAGCCACCTTTACCGATGATGATACCTTTGTGAGTTGAACGCTCACAGTAGATGGTAGCGTCGATGTCGAGAATGCCGGAGTCTTCTCTTGTTCTCATACGCTCGATAACAACAGCTGTGCCATGAGGGATTTCTTTGTCGGTAAGACGAAGTATCTTTTCTCTTATCATTTCAGCAGCGAGAACTTTTTCTGGCTGGTCTGTCAGAGCATCTTCTTCAAAGAAGTGACCGCCCTCGCTACACAGCTTTTTGAGTTCGTCAACCAGATCGTCAACTCCCTTGCCGTCTACTGCACACACAGGTACAACAGCTTCGAAATTGTAGAGATTTGAGTAAGATAGTATGAGTTCCAAAAGCTGCTCTTTGTCTTTGAGCATATCGATTTTGTTGATAGCAAGTACAACAGGAGTGTTGGATTTCTTGAATTTTTCGATGAGCATGAGCTCGGTTTTTCCGACTTCTTTGTCGGCTTCGACAACTAAAACGCACGCATCAACACCCATTACGGATTCGTTGATAGAACGCACCATATACTGACCGAGAGTTGTCTTTGGCTTGTGCATACCAGGTGTGTCAATGAAAACAAGCTGGTATTCGTTCTGTGTCAGAATACCCATAATGCGTGTGCGTGTTGTCTGTGGTTTGGAAGATACGATAGCAATCTTCTGTTTTAACATACAGTTTAAAAGTGAGGATTTGCCGACGTTTGGTCTTCCTGTGAGAGCGATAAACGCTGATTTATCTTTAGTGTTCATAATATATCCTTTTGAATCGTTATTATTTGGTTGTTATTTTGATTTTCTGATTTTGTCGAGATACCACTGCGGTTTAATTACAACAAAAGAAACAGCAACAACTGTCAGGACAATCAAAGTGATAAGCGATGCTGTGTTGTTCATATAGTGGTCAAAAATTACTTTGAACGCATTTGTGTCGAATAACAGAAAGAATGCCACAATCACTGAAATAATAGCTGCACAAAGCACCGCTCCCGCGGCTACATCTTTAATGAATTCTATGTTTTTGTTGTACTGAGTGGTGACCATATCACACACTCGTTCGAGTGCCGTGTTTAAAATCTCTGTGATAAACACAAGCGAGATTGTCAACAACAGTACACAAAGTTCACCTGCACTTAAATTGTAAAACTTTGTAGCGAAAAACATAACATATATCGCCGCGACAAGATGAAATCTCATATGTGATTCGGTTTTGAGCACCGACAGAAGTCCTCTGATTGCGTAATAAAAGCTACGCACCTGTTTAACGATTCTGTTCATAGCTTGTCCTTGTTATTCGCCTATGTAGCCCTGAACCGCTTCGAGTCCGAGCATATCCATTACATGTTCTTCCTTTTCTCTCATTCTGACCTTTTCAAGTGGTTCCATGTGATCGTAGCCCAGAAGATGTAAAACTGAATGAGCTGTCAGATAACCAACTTCGCGCTGGAAAGAATGGCCGTAAAGTTCGCTCTGCTCGAGCGCTTTTTCCATTGAGATTACGACATCGCCGAGAATCTGGGCACCTGTTGTAGGGTCTGTGTCATATTTACCGTCGCTTCCCATAGGGAAAGAAAGCACGTCTGTTTCAATTGGCTTTTCGCGATACTGTGTGTTGAGTTCTTTTATCTGCTCATTGTCAACAAAGGTTACGCTGATTTCAGCAGGGCCTTCAAATTGTTCCATTTTGAGAACAGCGTTGCAGCAACGTCTTACGAGCATTCTCATACCTGTTGGGATCTTTACTGTTTTCTGTGAATTTGTGATTACTACTCTGATTTTATCATTTGTCATGTCGTCTCTTTGCCTCCTCATTTTTTTCATACGCCTTGATAATATCCTGCACCAATTTGTGCCTTACGACATCTTTTTCAGAAAAAGTTACATGTTTAATGTCTTTGATATTTTTTAGTATCTTTACAGCCTCTTTGAGACCGCTTTTTGCTCCGTTTGGAAGGTCGATCTGGGTGATGTCACCTGTGATGACCATTTTTGACCCGTTGCCAAGTCGGGTTAAAAACATTTTCATCTGCTCGCTTGTAGTATTCTGAGCTTCATCGAGGATGATGAAAGAGTCATCGAGTGTTCTGCCTCGCATATATGCAAGTGGAGCAACCTCGATGTTGCCACGCTCTAAATACTTTCCGTAGGTTTCAGCTCCGAGCATATCAAATAATGCATCGTAAAGTGGTCTTAAATACGGGTCCACTTTGCTTTGTAAATCGCCCGGAAGAAATCCGAGCTTTTCGCCTGCTTCAACGGCTGGTCGGGTTAATATGATGCGGTTGATTTCTTTAGCTCTGAAAGCGGTTACCGCCATCGCCACCGCAAGGTAGGTTTTACCGGTGCCGGCAGGGCCGACTCCGATGGTGATGGTGTTGTCTTCAATCGCTTTGCAGTAGTGTTTCTGTCCGATAGTTTTAGGTTTAATTGGTTTGCCTTTTGCTGTTACACAAATACAGTCGGATGCCAGTTGCTCAATTTTCTCTTCGCTGCCTTCGTTGATAAGTGAGATGCAGTATCTCACATTCTGTTCGGAAAGCTGTTCACCTCGGTTTAATAGTGACAACAGCGAGTCGATGACCTTTGAGGCTTTCATAACACCTTCCGGTTCACCGCTGATTTTCAGCTCGCTGTCTCTGGCTCTTACTCTGACAGAAAACTCGTGCTCGATGAGCTTGATGTTTTCGTCAAAGCTGCCGAACAACGCGACAGCGTGTTCCATACGGTCAATACTGATGATTTGTTCCATTTAATTATCTCCCTGTTGGGTACACAAATTTATACAAATACTAGTATAACACAAGATGGACTCCAAATCAAAGAAAATATTACATATTATATGGAGAAATTTTAATAGTTTTGAGCACAAAAAATCGTTAATATGCTTGACAAAGGCTAATCTGTTTGATATAATCGCAGGAGTGTAAAGTGATTTGCTTTACACCAGCATTGTCGGGAGGGTGAATTTTTTGGAGAAAAATCTTGAGATTTCACTGCTGTTTGACTTTTATGGACAGATGTTGACTCCCACCCAGCAAGACGCTGTCAACCTCTACTACAACGACGATTTGTCGCTTCTGGAGGTAGCACAGATTTTGTCGATGACACGACAGGGTGTCAGAGATGCGCTCAATCGTGCTAAAAAAAGTCTCTATACTTTTGAAGAAAATCTGAAGCTCTGCGAACGTTTTTCGAAAACTCAGCAGGGACTTAAGGATATCATCGAAAAAGCTCAGTTGCTCAGCGACAGAGCTGCGGATGACGAAATAAAATTGCTGTCTGCTCATATCAGAGCAACGGCACAGAGCCTTTACGAACAGGAGGTCTGAGAATGGCGTTCGAAGGTTTGTCTGAAAAATTAAGTAAAGCGTTTAAAAAACTTAAAAATAAAGGTAAGTTAACAGAAGCTGACGTTAAGGAAGCGATGCGAGAAGTCAGACTTGCTTTGCTTGAGGCTGATGTTAACTACAAGGTCGCAAAGGATTTTACAAAAAATGTAACTGAGCGTGCGGTAGGCTCCGATGTTATGGAGAGTCTTACTCC
>JAZSHE010000042.1:0-6791 GCA_045533085.1 Ruminococcus sp. | reverse complement strand
TCGTTAACGAAGAAATCGAAAGAGTAAGAGAAAGAAACAGCCGTATGGTTACAGTTGAAGACAGAGCAGCTCAGATGGGTGATACAACAGTTATTGACTTTGAGGGCTTTGTTGATGGTGTAGCTTTTGAGGGCGGTAAGGGTGAGAATTTCAGCCTTGAACTCGGCAGCGGCAACTTTATTCCTGGTTTTGAAGAGCAGATCGTTGGTCACAACACTGACGAAGAGTTTACAATCGACGTAACTTTCCCAGAAGAGTATCACTCAGAGGAACTCAAGGGTAAGGCTTCACAGTTCAAGATTAAGCTCCACGAAATCAAGGTTAAGGAGCTTCCTGAGGTTGACGATGAATTCGTTAAGGACGTAAGTGATAAAGATACACTTGATGAATACAAAGAGGAAATTAAGGAAAACATAGCTAAGAGATTAGAAGCTGAAGCTGAGAAGGCTATCGACGATGAGCTCGTTGAGAAGCTTCTTGAAAAAATCGAAGGCGAGATTCCTGAGGTTATGTTCGAGAACGAAGCTAACAATATGCTCAGAGAGATGGATATGAGACTCCGTTCACAGGGCATGGATCTCAACACATATATGCAGTA
Organism: Ruminococcus sp.; assembly: GCA_045533085.1. GTDB lineage: Bacteria > Bacillota > Clostridia > Oscillospirales > Acutalibacteraceae > Ruminococcoides. The sequence continues at coordinate 6,193 of JAZSHE010000042.1, read as the reverse complement.
CACAGGTATGACTCCTGAGTCTGTAAGAGATATGTATCTCCCAGAAGCTCAGAGAAGAGTTAAGATGAGACTCGCTTTAGAGAAGATCGCTAAGCTTGAGAACATCACTCCAAGCGAAGATGAGATCAACGCTGAGTACGATAGACTTGCTGAGGCTTATCAGATGGAAGCTGATAAGGTAAAGGCTGCTATCCCTGTTGAAGCACTTACTCAGGATCTTTCTGTTGAAATGGCTATGAAACTTGTAAAGGACAATGCAAAGATTAAGTAATTGATTTTTGTCCTATAATTTATATCGTAGATAAACTGAAAGGAGACTATGATATGAGTTTAGTACCTTATGTAGTAGAGCAGACAAGTAGAGGTGAACGCTCATACGATATTTTTTCCCGCCTGCTTAATGATAGAATCATTATGCTTAACGAAGAGGTCAACAGCACTACAGCAAGCTTGGTTGTAGCACAGCTTTTGTATCTTGAAGGACAGGACCCTAACAAAGATATCAGCCTTTATATCAATAGTCCTGGCGGTTCAGTAACAGACGGCCTGGCTATTTATGATACAATGCAGTACATCAAATGTGATGTTTCAACAATCTGTATGGGTATGGCTGCTTCGATGGGTGCGTTCTTGCTTGCGGCAGGTACAAAGGGCAAGAGATATGCTCTTCCTAACAGTGATATTATGATTCACCAGCCATCAGGCGGTGCTAAAGGTCAGGCAACTGACATCGAAATTCATACAAAGCACATTCTTCACACAAAGAAGAAATTAAATGAGATTCTTGCTCAGAACACAGGACAGCCTTTCGATGTAATCGCTGCTGATACAGAGCGTGATAACTTTATGACTGCTCAGCAGGCACTGGAGTATGGTTTAATCGATAAGGTTATCGAAAAGAGATAAGGATTTTTAAGGGAGATTTGTATGTCTACAAAAAAAACTGAGGGTAATGTTCGTTGTTCTTTTTGTGGAAAAACACAGGATATGGTCGGCCGATTGATCGCAGGTGATGGTGTTTATATTTGCGATCAATGTGTCGATTTGTGTATGACTATACTTGAAGACAATGATTTCTCAAATCAAGTTGAACAAAAGAACAAGAATCATGTCCCGGTTCTTTTGAAGCCACAGGAAATCAAAGCTATTCTTGATGAGTATGTTATTGGTCAGGATGAAGCGAAGAAAACTTTGGCTGTTGCGGTGTACAACCACTATAAAAGAGTTTTTAATAACGATAGCGAAGTTGAGTTTGCTAAGAGCAACGTGTTGCTTCTGGGTCCTACTGGTGTTGGTAAAACATTACTTGCACAGACTCTTGCTAAAGCACTCGACGTGCCTTTTGCTATCGCTGACGCAACTACTCTCACTGAAGCTGGTTACGTTGGCGAAGATGTAGAGAATATTCTGCTAAAATTAATACAGGCGGCTGATTTCGATATCGAAAAAGCAGAACGCGGTATTATTTATATCGATGAAATTGATAAAATAGCCAGAAAATCTGAGAACCCATCTATCACTCGCGATGTAAGTGGTGAGGGTGTCCAGCAGGCACTTTTAAAGATTGTTGAAGGAACAGTATCAAATGTTCCACCTCAGGGTGGCAGAAAACATCCTCAGCAGGAGTTTCTGCAGATAGACACAAAGAACATTTTGTTCATTTGTGGAGGTGCTTTTGATGGTCTTGAAAAAATCGTAGGCAAACGACTCGGTTCTTCAATTCTTGGATTCGAATCTGTTTTACAAGACAGAACTGAACTTGATGAAACAGCGTGGATGAGCGAAGTTGTTGCACACGATCTTGTTAAATATGGTATTATTCCAGAACTTATCGGCAGATTGCCTGTTATTACTGCTTTATCCGGTCTTGATGTTGATGCAATGGTGAAGATTCTCACGGTTCCAAAGAACTCAGTTATTGCACAGTACAAGCATTTGTTTGCACTTGACAATGTAGACATTCAGTTTGAAGATGCTGCTCTTGTAGCTATTGCAAAATTAGCTAAAGAACAGAAAACTGGCGCGCGCGGTATCCGTGGAATTATGGAGACGTTACTGAAAGATTTGATGTTTGAGACTCCATCTGATACTACAATCTCCAAGATTGTTATAACTGAAGATACAGTTAACGGAAAAGCTGAACCTACGATTATCAGAAAAAAGGCTAAATCTGCTGTTAAAATTGAAATCGATATTTCAGATAACAAACCGTCTAACCATTCTAAAAATAACGTATCTTGATTTTAAAATTTAACGGCTGTATGTCATGATGTGATTGACGTACAGCCGATATTATTTGAGGAGAAAGATTATGCCACAAACCACACAGGCAAAATTTAATATTCCTGTATTACCGCTTAGAGGACTTGTTGTTTTTCCTAAAATGATGCTGCATTTTGATGTAGCAAGAAAAAAGTCTGCTGAAGCAATCGCTACTGCTATGAATAATAACCAGCTGATTTTTCTTACTGCACAGAAAGATGCGTCTGTCAGTGACCCTGATTTTAGTGATATTTACAAAGTTGGAGTTGTTACAAAAATTGTGCAGGTTTTAAAACAACCCGATGATATAACAAGAGTAGTAGTAGAAGGACAATACAGAGCGAAAATCGTTACTGAATGTGATTGTGATTCACATCTTGAGGCTTTTGTTTCGCCGATTACTGAGCGAAAACATCCTAATACAGCACGCGATATGGCGCTTGTCAGATTGTTGAAAGGTACATTCGAGAACTATATGGAGCTTACACCAAAGCTTCCCACTGATATATTATTTAAAATCGGTCTGAGCAATAATCCTGGTGAGCTCGCTGACTATGTCGCGTCTAATGTTTTGCTGGACTACACAATCAAACAAAGTATTCTTGAAACTATCAATGTGTCCGACAGATTGGAATCTTTGATTGATGCTCTGCAAAATGAAATATATATTTTAGAAATCGAGCAGGAAATTCTCGATAAATCCAAAGAGAGAATTGACCAGTCTCAAAGAGAGTACTTCCTGAGAGAACAACTCAGAACAATAGAAGAAGAACTTGGTCAGGATGATTCGCCTGAAAGTGAATCCCAGAAATTAAGAGACAGAGTTTTGGAGCTTAAATTATCCGAAGATAACGAAAAAGCTTTGTTGAAAGAATGTTCCAAATTAGAGAAAACACCATACGGCAGTAATGAAGCTGCTGTTATTCGTACCTATATCGACACTTGTCTTGAGTTGCCGTGGAATGTTTCAACTCAGGAAAAAATCGAACTTGATAGAGTAAGAAAAGAGCTTGACAAACGACACTATGGTCTTGTTAAAGTAAAAGAGCGTATTGTCGAACAACTTGCTGTCAGAAAGCTCACAGATAAAGCAAAGGGACAGATTATTTGTCTCGTAGGACCACCTGGTGTTGGTAAGACATCTATTGCACAGAGTATCGCAGATGCAATAAACAGAAAGAGCGAACGTATCGCTTTGGGTGGTGTAAAGGATGAGGCTGAGATTAGGGGACACAGAAGAACATATATCGGTTCTATGCCTGGTCGAATTATCAGCGCTATAAAAAAGAGTAAGGTTAACAACCCACTTATCATCCTTGACGAGGTTGATAAATTGTCAAATGACTATAAGGGTGACCCGACATCAGCTTTGCTTGAAGTTCTTGACGCTGAGCAAAACCACTCCTTCCAGGATCATTACATTGATATGCCGTTTGATTTATCTAATGTTATGTTTATTACTACGGCTAACGATTATGATTCTATCCCTGCTCCACTCAGGGACAGAATGGAAGTGATAGAGCTTGATTCTTATACAAGACAGGAAAAGTTTTTTATTGCTAAAAAACATCTGGTTGTAAAACAGCTAGAACTTAATGGCTTAAGTAAAAAGACATTTAGAATTACAGACAAGGCTATTTACAAGCTGATTGATTCATACACTAGAGAAGCTGGAGTGCGTTCTTTGGAGCGTGTTATCGCTTCTGTTATGCGTAAATCTGCAGTAAAACTTATCGATGATGCTTTAGACTTAGTTAAGGTCACAGACAAAGACATAGAAGGTCTGTTGGGTCCCGTTAAGTATTTGGATGATTCAACATCTAAAAAAGATGAAATTGGTGTTGTAAACGGACTTGCGTGGACAGCTGTTGGCGGAACTTTGTTGCCGATAGAATGTGCTGTTATGAGTGGTACTGGCAAAATTGAGCTTACCGGCTCACTCGGAGATGTAATGCAGGAATCTGCAAAAGCTGCTATAACTTGCATTAGAACAAAAGCTTCTGTTTATGGCATTGATGCAGATTTTTACAAAAACTGCGATATACATATCCATGCACCTGAAGGTGCTGTGCCAAAAGATGGTCCTTCTGCGGGAATAACTATGGCAACAGCAATATGCTCTGCTTTGACCTGTAGGCCTGTAAGACACGATTTTGCTATGACTGGTGAAATTACACTAAGAGGCAATGTTCTGCCTATTGGCGGCTTGAAAGAAAAGGCTATGGCTGCATATAAGGCTGGAATCCGTAATGTAATCATTCCAAAGGATAACGAACGAGATATTTGTGAAATCGATGAAACTGTTAAAGAAAAACTTAATTTTATACCTGTTTCATCTATTGATGAGGTGATTCGTTATGTTTTAGTACCAATTACAAAAGCTAAAGATGAAGTTAAACAGGATGTTATTATTCCAAAAACTAAAACATCACGCAGAAATACATTGAGACAATAAAGAAGGGGGAAGAGTGTATGATTAATTTTAATAAAGCTGAATTTACTGCTGCTGCAGGTATTTCTTCTCAACTCCCTCCGTCTGATAAACCCGAGGTAATTTTTTCGGGTCGTTCAAATGTTGGTAAGTCATCCCTTATCAACAAGCTTGTAAATCGTAAATCTTTAGCACGTGTCAGTGCAACTCCTGGTAAAACCGCTACTATCAACTTTTTTGATGTAGATAAGTTCTGTCTTGTTGATTTGCCTGGCTATGGATACGCAAAGGTATCACATTCTGAAAGAGATCGTTGGGCAGAACTTATGGAAGGCTATTTTGCTCAGGATAGGAATTTTTGCCTTGTAGTGCAGATTATTGATATGAGACATCCGCCGACTCAGGATGACCTCAATATGATTGATTTTTTGTATAGCAACGGTTTTCGTTTTATTATCGTGCTCACAAAGAAAGACAAGCTCAAAAAAACAGCACAGAAACAGAGTCTCGATAGACTCAACGAAATACTGGCAGATTATGAAGGAATTGAATTGTTTCCTTTTTCTGCGCTTAATTCAGAGGGAACTGAAGAAATTCGTCAGGCTATCAGCCGTTATGTTGAAGAATAAATTTATCACAGGGTGATTTTATGCAGAAAAAACCATTTTTAACACTTGAACAGGCACAGAATATCATAAAGGATATTCCAACACCGTTTCATATTTACGACGAGAAAGGCATCAGAGAAAACGCACGTCGTCTTAATAAGGCATTTTCCTGGAATAAAGGCTTCAAGGAGTACTTTGCAGTTAAAGCTACACCAAACCCATATCTTTTAAAAATACTGAAAGAAGAGGGGTGTGGTGTTGATTGCTCGTCTTTATCAGAACTTATTATGTCCGAAGCTTGTGGTTTTAGCGGATCAGACGTTATGTTTTCATCCAATGTAACGCCTGAGGAAGATATGCAAAAGGCGTACGACATGGGAGCGTATATTAATCTTGATGATTATAATTTTGTACCTTTTTTAAAAAGAGTTTGCGGTGTTCCAAAGACAGTTTGTTGCAGATATAATCCAGGTGGTGTTTTCACGCTTGCTGCAAGCAAGGATGGGGTACAGGTTATGGATAACCCTGGTGAAGCTAAGTATGGTATGTCTGAAGACCAGATGGCTCAGGCTTTTATCGAACTCAAAGAGGCAGGTGCTGAGCATTTTGGCATCCACGCATTTTTAGCCTCAAATACTGTCAGCAACGATTATTATTCAGAACTCGCTGGAATTTTGTTTAAACTTGCTGTAAGACTCAAAGAGAAAACTGGCGTACATATCGCTTTCATCAACCTTTCAGGCGGTGTTGGTGTTGACTATAAACCAGAGGAACCATCAGCTAACATCGAAATAATCGGTGAGGGTGTTCGCAAAAAATTCGAAGAGATTCTCGTCCCTAATGGAATGGAAGATGTTTCAATTTTTGCTGAGCTTGGAAGATTTATGTTAGC
>JAZSHE010000013.1:0-3693 GCA_045533085.1 Ruminococcus sp. | reverse complement strand
CGAGTAATATAAATCAAAGATCCTTTTTCTTAAACATTATTTAAAAAATGAAAGATAATTCGCGATAATTAAATTACTATGAAATATTAAATATCACCATTTGCATATACTGTAAGTGGTGATTTTTTTGCGTTATTTTTCTCAAGTCTCATTGAATAGTAAGACGATAATTAAGGCATTAATACTGGGAGTATTATCTTCGGTTGCTGTGATTGCTGTACTGATGTGTATAGCAAGTCTGATATTTACGTTTTCAGGTTTACTACCATACGAATATTTACAGTATATTATGCTTATAGTTGTCGCTATTGGTGTATATTTTGGTGGCTATATTGCAGCTCGTATCAACAAAAGTCAGGGATTGATACTTGGTGTACTGAACTCGGTAATAGTATTCATAGCACTACTGATATGCGGGTTTTGTATAAGTGAGCAATCAACAATCACTCTGACAACTCTACTGAAATTTATAACCGTATTTGTATTCTCTGCACTTGGCGGAATAAAGGGAGTTAATGTAAAGGAAAAAATACGAATCAAATAATCAGATTTCAATCTTATCTTCTGAAAAAGCTGAGCACATATCCCTCGGTAAATCCGAAACAACTTCGATATTCTCGTTTGTAATCGGATGAATAAATGTGACTTTTCTACAATGCAACGCCTGTCGATTGATATATTCAAGCGAACCACCATACATATCATCACCAGCAAGCGGATGACCGATGCTACTCATGTGACAACGAATCTGATGAGTTCTACCGGTTTCTAAAACAAAACGAGTCAACGTGTGATTGTTTTTATATCTGAGTGGAAAGTAATGCGTAATCGACTGTGCTCCATCATCTGCCACAACGCGCTGGATTGAACGACCCTCCATGACTTTTATCGGTCTGTTAACTGTGCCGCTACTGAGAATTTGACCTTCACATAGAGCGACATATTCTTTTGTAACAGTATCAGGCAGAGAGTTCGCACAAAATCTGTCTTTTGCTAAAAGCACACAACCTGATGTATCTCTGTCAAGACGATTGATAGCACGAAAAGTATAGCGTTCTCCTTTTTGTTGCATATAATAGCTGATTAAATTAGCAAGGGTGTCCTCCTGATGAATCTTTGTAGGGTGAACAGGCATAAATGGCGGTTTGTCAACAACAATAATGTATTCATCCTCAAAGAGTATATCAAGTTCTCCTTTTACAGGAATAATATCGTTAACGTCGTCAGGCATCGCGAGCACTACCTCTTCCCCTGCATTCAGTATCATATTCGTTTTTAACAATTCACCGTTTCGTGTGATACCCATAGTAGTGCGTTTGAGCTTTGACAAAGTTCTTGCAGAAACTCCACAATATCTGCGAAGAAAAGTTTTTGTATCGATTTTATCGCACTCAACAGGCACAGTAAATACCAGTGTTTTTTCTCTATTAGAATTATATTCGACGTTCATATATACTCCCGAATCAGATAAGCAACAATAAGCTGTACGACGATTATCGCAGGTATTCCTAACATAAACTTTGGTTTTTGCGTTTTGTGTCTTATCACTTGCATTGTGACATACATCGCAACACTACCACCTAATACAGAAATAATAAGCAGAGTTTTCTCAGGAATACGCCATCTGCCAGTCATCGCACATATCTTGTCCCATATAGTTACAACAACAGCAACAACACTTATGCAAAATAAATAAGCTGTTAAAATATTATATAACATATTATAAAACTCCTAGGATGTGATAATTTGAGAGGATATAAATTTACACCATTTCTTGTATCAATCTTGATGCTTGTAGGTTCTATATGGATTGTTGGTGATAACAACAGAAATATTACACCAGTAAACAACTCAACATACGACGAGGTTGAAACCAAGATGAAAGGTGTATGGTTAAGTTACATTTCACTTGATATGCAAAACAATGACAAAAGCGAAGAAGCATTCAAAGAAAAGATGAACACAATTATTAAAACAACAAAAGAAAGTGGATTTAATACGCTTATAGTTCAGGTAAGACCGTTTTGTGATGCTTTGTACAAATCGAATTACTACCCGTATTCTCACATACTAACGGGTGAACAAGGTAAAAATCCCGGTTATGACCCGCTACAAATAATGTGCGAATTGTGTCATCAAAACAACCTAAACATTCACGCGTGGATAAATCCATACAGAGTCAGCACCAACGAAACACCTGATAGCCTTAGCGATGATAACCCGTACATTAAAGACAGAGCAATCGGTTTTGAACACAACGGCAATATATACCTTGATCCATCAAACGATAAAGCAGTCAGATTGATAACTAACGGAGTTATAGAAATAGTTCGAAAATATGATGTCGATGGAATTCAGTTTGACGATTATTTTTACCCTGAAAACTGCGACTACGTTGATGATGAAATATATCAGATATACAGCGATAGCGAAGAAGCTCCTCTGTCGAAAGAAGATTGGCGTGCGCAAAATGTCAACAATATGATACAAAAAGTATATCAGGCTGTGCACACCTATGCTGATGATGTAGTGTTTGGTATATCACCACAGGGTAATCTTGAAAACAACAAAGCACTCGGCGCCGATGTTATAACTTGGTGCGAAAACGAAGGATATATCGATTACATCTGTCCACAGATTTACTTCAGTCTTGACAATCCTGCTCTTACGTTCGAAGAAAGCCTTAACGAATGGCTTGAACTGAAACTACATAGAAATCTAAAATTCTATGTCGGACTTGCAGGATACAAAGGCGGAACTGAAGATGATGAAGGCACATGGCTTGATAATGATGATATACTGAAAAACGAAATAGAAATAGCAGAAAACGAAAACACAGACGGAATAATGCTATACAGTTACGAATGTTTTTCAAGTGAGGAAAATCAAGCAGAAATAGAAAATGTTATCAATTACCTCAATGGTATCACTCAATAACTCCGATGCAATAATCATCGCACGCTTGAGTAAGTTCAACATCAAGAATCTTTCCGATTAATTCAACATCAGATTTCACATAAACAGGTGTGTAATTTTTGGTGTAACCTTCGTAGTAACCGCTACGGTTCTTTATCTCAAAAAGCACCTCTTCTACCCTACCAACCTGAGATAAAAGAAACTCTTTACGCTTATTTTCGGTGTGTACAATCATAAGCTTACTTCTTTCGTTCTTGGTTTTCGGATCGACCTGATCAGGCATTTTGTCAGCAAGTGTTCCTTTTCTGCGTGAATATGAGAACACGTGAACTTTAGCAAAGCCAATATAATCAGAGAAGTCGAGATTCTTTTTGAACTCTTCTTCTGTTTCACCTGCAAAACCAACCATTATATCTGTGGTGATAGATGGGTTATCGAAAATTCTGCGGATATTTGAAACAATCTCAGCGTATTCATCAGCTGTATAGTGACGATGCATACGCTTTAAAGTTTCGGTACAACCACTTTGTAAAGATAAATGAAAATGAGGACAGAATTTTGGTTGTGCAGCAAATCTGTTCAGAACATCCTCTGTCATAAGTTCAGGTTCCAGCGAGCTGAGTCTGACACGCTCGATACCATCGATAGAGCAAACACATTCAACAGCATCTGCCAGCGTTGAACCAATATCGCTACCATACGCTGAAAGATTGATTCCAACGAGTACAATTTCTATATAACCTTTTTTAAGTCGGAGGCCAAGCGGTCTTAGGAAGA
>JAZSHE010000041.1:0-3885 GCA_045533085.1 Ruminococcus sp. | reverse complement strand
TAACACTCAGTTGATTGCTGACCGATGTAATGTTGAAATTGAATTTGGTGTACGAAAACTACCTGACTATAAAGTTCCTGATAACGAAGACCATTTTGAGTATTTTAAACGCTTGTGCTTTGAAGGGCTGTATAAACATTACGGTGCTAACCCTGAGAAGTCGCTTGTAGATCGACTTAACTATGAGTTATCTGTCATTAAATCGATGGGATTTGTCGATTATTTTCTTATTGTCGCTGATTTTGTGAATTATGCCAAAAGTCAGGACATCCCTGTTGGACCTGGAAGAGGTTCTGGTGCAGGTTCGCTTTGTGCCTACTGTATCGGAATTACGGGCATCGACCCTATCAAATATAACCTTATTTTTGAGAGATTCTTAAATCCTGAGAGAGTCAGTATGCCTGACTTCGATATCGATTTTTGTAAAGAACGCAGGGGAGAAGTGATTGACTACGTTATCCGAAAATACGGTGCTGACCACGTTGCACAGATTGTAGCCTTTGGTACAATGGCAGCAAGAGGTTCTGTGCGTGATGTCGGACGTGCTCTTGCTATGCCGTATTCTACTGTTGATTCAGTAGCTAAACTCATTCCTACTGACCTGAATATGACTATCGAAAAAGCACTTTCTGTCAGCACAGAACTTAAGAAAATCTATGATACTGACCCATCCGTACACAACCTGATTGATGTTGCTAAAAGTATCGAAGGTATGCCACGTCATATAACGATTCACGCGGCAGGTGTTGTAATTACCGATAAACCCGTATCCCAGTATGTTCCGCTTTCAAAGTCCGATGATGCTATAGTTACTCAGTTTACAATGACAACGCTGGAAGAACTTGGACTTTTGAAAATGGATTTTCTCGGACTACGTAATCTCACAGTTATTCACGATGCAGTTGAGATGATCCGTCAGTCTGAACCTGATTTTGATATTAATAGTATTCCTGAAAATGACAAAGCGGTTTTTGCTATGATGAGTAGCGGCAACTCTGATGGTGTGTTTCAGTTTGAAAGTCAGGGTATGAAAAACGTACTAACTCAGCTTAAACCAACATCCGTCGAAGACCTTATAGCTGTTATTTCTTTGTACAGACCAGGTCCGATGGATTCTATCCCGATATATATAAACAACCGCCACAACCCATCAAAAATACGATACGAACATCCGTTACTCGAGAGTATCCTCGATGTGACAAATGGTTGTATTGTGTATCAGGAACAGGTTATGCAGATATTCCGTACACTTGCTGGGTATTCGCTTGGCCGAGCTGATATCGTTCGTCGTGCTATGAGCAAGAAAAAGCACGATGTTATGGAAAAAGAAAAGCAGATTTTTATCAACGGTCTTGTTGATGAAAATGGTAATGTTGAAGTAGAAGGGTGCCTCAGACGTGGTGTTGATGAAAAAACTGCTCTTTCGATATTTTCGCAGATGGAGAGCTTTGCTTCCTATGCTTTCAACAAATCTCACGCCGCTGCTTATGCTAATGTCGCTTATCAGACAGCGTATCTTAAATGTCACTACAAAAAGCAGTATATGGCAGCGTTGCTTTCAAGTGTGCTTGATAATCAGAATAAAATGGCGACATATATATCCGAGTGTCAGCGACTTCATATACTTGTTTTGCCACCACATGTCAACGAATCTGACTGTGGATTTACTGTAACTCACGGTAATATCCGTTTCGGGCTTACAGCTATACGCAATCTTGGCAAGAATTTTATCGAAGCTTTGGTTGAAGAACGTAAAAACGCACCTTTTGTTAGCTTTTACGATTTTTGTAAACGAATGAGCAGAAACGGACTCAATTCCCGTGCTCTTGAAAGTCTTATTAAGTGCGGCGCACTCGATGATCTTGGCGCTAACCGCCGTCAGATGCTTTCTGTTATGAAAACTGTGCTCGATGACCTTGAGTATGACCGACGCAAAAATGCGGGAGGTCAGATGTCTTTCTTTGATATGGGGGATATCAAAACTACAAATACTATCGAGATACCACTTATGCAGGAGTTTGAGTTGATGGAACTTCTGTACATGGAAAAAGAAATGGCAGGAATGTATCTCTCCGGTCACCCGATTGATGCATATAAAGATTTTGCATCAGCGATTAAAGCTGACAGCATCAAAGATATCCTTAGCCTTGAATATCCTGAGCGATATTACGATAACGCAAAAGTCCGACTTGTGTGCATTGTGACAAAAAACAAAACGCAGATCACAAAGTCGAACCAGATGATGGCTTTTGTATCGGTTGAGGACAGATACGCCAGCGCAGAACTGATTGTTTTCCCGAAGGTGCTCTCTGTATCATCGCAGGCACTTTATGTCGGCTGTGTTGTTGAGGTTATCGGAACACTTAACTTTAAAGAAGACGAAGAACCTCGCATAATCTGCGACAAAATCACAGCTTTGCCTGATGCTGACTCTTTAAAAAATTATGTGTTGCAAAAAGTTAATGCTGAAAACACGCTGAAGAATAACAACGTTGATAATGGACAAGCATCTGCTCATCAGGGGGAGAAGAAACTTTATCTGAGAATTTCGAACCTTGAGTGTGATAAGTACAAAAAAGCTAAGAACCTTCTTGAACTTTTCAAAGGTGATACAAAGGTTGTTTTATATCTTATTGATTCAAACAAAAAACTTCTTGCACCTTCTTCGCTTTGGGTCAGTCTGAATAACACATTGATTGATGAATTGTGCTACCAATTAGGCAAAGAAAATGTTGTTATTAAATAATTATGGTCGCTTTTTGCAGTATTTTCGTTTTATACTTGATTATTTGAGTTTTTATGTATATAATGTTATGAGAATTTAGTGGAGGGATTTATAATGGCTAAATCTATCGCAGTATTAACAAGTGGCGGAGACGCTCCTGGTATGAATGCCGCTGTTCGTTCAGTTGTAAGAGCAGCTATGTACAGAGGTATGGAGGTTATCGGCGTTTACCGTGGATATAATGGACTTCTTAACAAAGACGTAAAGAAACTCGACCTTCGTTCAGTTTCAGATTGTATCAATCGTGGTGGTACTATTCTTTATACTGCTCGTTCTGAAGAGATGAAAACTGATGAAGGTATGGCAAGAGCTGCCCAGAATTGCCGTGAACTTGGTATCGATGGCCTTGTTGTTATCGGTGGTGACGGTTCATTCCAGGGTGCTAGAAAACTTTCTTTAGCGGGTATTCCTTGTGTTGGTATTCCTGGTACTATTGATAACGATATCGCATGTTCAGAGTATACAGTTGGTTTTGATACAGCCATGAACACAGCTATGGAAATGGTTGATAAGATTCGTGATACAGCTCAGTCACATGACAGATGCTCTGTTGTTGAGGTTATGGGTCGTCGTTGTGGTGACATCGCATTACAGACTGGTATTGCTTGTGGTGCTACATCAATCCTCGTCCCAGAGATTGAGTGCGACATCGAGCGTGATGTTATCGCTAAAATTTACGACCAGAAATCAACTGGCAAGAAACACTTCATCATCGTTGTTGCTGAGGGTGTTGGTGGTGTCGAAGATCTTGCTAAGTATATCGAGAAGCGTACTGGTATCGAAACAAGAGCTACAATTCTTGGCCATGTACAGCGTGGTGGTTCACCAACACTCAGAGACAGAGTTATCGCTACAGCTATGGGTGTAGATGCAGTAAGACTTCTCGAAAAAGGTATCGGTAACCGTGTGATCGCTTTGAAAGACGGCAAAACTGTAGATTATGATATCCTTGAAGCTCTTGAGATGAAGAGGGAGTTCGACGAGGCTCTTTATCAGAAAGCTATGGAAGTTTCAATCTGATTTATATATTTTGAATTTAAGGCACAATGTTGTTACGTTGTGCCTTTATTTAAATTGTTTGATGAAGGAATAATGATATG
>JAZSHE010000048.1:0-3992 GCA_045533085.1 Ruminococcus sp. | reverse complement strand
TTTACGTCATTTTGTACCCTTGATAAAAGGGAAAAGGGCGACTTTACTCGCACTGTGAAAAGTTTCTGCGTGTACAGAGAAGGCGAGTGTGTGTATATGACTGTTGAGGCTGACGGCTTTTTGTACAATATGGTCCGAATTATGGTCGGAACACTGCTCAAAATCCAGCAGGGTAAGCTCAGACCTGATTCGATACCTGATATTATCAAAGCTGAAAATCGTAAAGAGGCAGGACCTACAGCTCCTGCGTGCGGACTTTATCTTGACGAAGTTTTTTATTGATAGGATGAATTCTTATGAAACAAAAAGGCAGACGTTTTTACGTTGAAGAACCTGCGAAAAAACCTAAAAAGAATAAACACCACGATGACGATAGAGCTAACGCTGTTGAGTCTGCTCCTGAAATTGAGAGTCAGGAGAATTTTGATGATGAGCCACAGGTGACCGAAAAAGCTCAGAAAAAAGCCAGCGATGCTCAATTTAAACGTGAGCAGCGTCAAAAAAAGCAGATTTCCAGAAAGCTTGAAAAAAGCCGTAAAAAGGCGCTCAAAGAAAGTAAAAAGAGAATCGATGCTGATGTGTCTGATTTTGATGTTGAACAGATCGAAGAAGAACAGAAAGTCATCAAATTCAAGCCACAGCAGGATGCACATAAAAACCCTAAAAAGTCAGCTTCCGGTGATTCTCGATTCTCTGATTTTATGTCTAACCTAAAACACAACAAAAAATCAGTTGTTATGAGTGCTATTATTCTGTTGGTGCTTTTGCTGACAGTGCTGATTTTTTCAAACCGCGACAGACTTTCTTTTACTAGTATCAAGAACTGGGTTGAGTACGGTGTGCTTAATATGAACAGCGAAGAGTCGTTCCCGGTATCTACAAATTCAGATGTAATAAACGGTGGTAACTTCAGCTCAACTGACCGCAACCTTGTCTATGCATCCGACACAAGATACGCTGTGCTGAACAACTACGGCAAAACAGTTTATACAAATCCGCAGGCTTTCTCAAATCCTGTTATGGCTCAGGCTGCTGACAGTGATTTGGCGCTTGTATACAACCTTGGTGGTACTGGTTTTTGTATCTATAACCTTGACTCTCAGATTTATGCATCTGATGCTGAGGATAATATCGTGGTAGCAGATATTGCTAAAAACGGCACCTACGCACTTGTGACCGAAAAAGACGGCTATCTGAGCAAGCTTTATGTGTACTCGGATGAGAATAAACAGATTTTTGCGTATTCGTTTGCTGATTACTATATCACTTCTGTGTCGCTGGATAACAAAGGCAAAACAGTGGTGCTTTCTGGTATTTCTGCTCACGATGGAACACAGATGAGCGCTGTATATGTTCTCGATTTTACGAAGGAAGAACCTGTTGTGTTCAAGGAGTTTGAGAACAACATCCTCTACTATGTAGACCACATTTCAAACAGAAATATCTGTATCATCGGCGAAACTGCAACATACACACTCAATATGTTGACAAGGTCATTCAAAGAAACCTTATATGAAGGTAAAACTCTCACTGCGTTTGATGTCAACACGGACACAAACAACTTTGTACTGTCGCTTTCGCGTAGTGCAGACGGCAGAAAATGTGATATTTTAGTATTTACTTCAAGTGGCAAGCTGAGAAAAACAATCACAACAGAGCTGAAAATCACTTCGCTTTCTACTTTCAAAAACAGAGTAGCGGCGCTTTGTAGCGGCACTGTATATCTTTTCTCAAAGGAAGGTGTATCGCTTTCACAGACTGATGCGGGACTGGACCCACACGCTGTAGAGCTTTACTCAACAACTGACGCATACATTTTAGGTGTCAGCGAAATCAGGAGGATTGACCTTTAATGATTTATGATATTCTTGTAGTCGCGATTCTTATTATGTCTGTTGTTATCGGATACTCAAGAGGTGCGGCTAAAACGATAATCTCTTTGATTACCTTTGTTTTATCACTGTCGCTTTCTGTATATATCGGCGGTTTGATATCGGATTTTATTTACGACGGCTATATCAAACAGGCGATAATTGACAGCGTGACCCAGAGTGTTGTTGACAGCGGAGCATTGAATGTAGCAAATGCAACACTACCGCCGTTTGTGAGCTTTTCGATGATGCTGACAGGGTTTGACTATATGTCAGCGCTTGAAAACTCCGTCAATACTTTGCCTGATGCAATAGCTACAGGGTTTGAAACAGCGTTAAGACCTGTTGTGACTTCTGTGCTCACGTTCGTTATGACGGCGATTACTTTTCTGATACTTTATTTTGTGTTCAGATTTATAGTTATTAAGCTGCTTAACTTTGTGTTCAATCTTCCGATTATCCGTGGGGTCAATAAGTTTTTTGGTGCGATATTCGGATTTTTGACAGCTTTGTTTGTTATCAGCTTTCTTGCGTTTTTGTTGACACTTGTTATGCCATACATCGAGAATATGCCATATTGGCTTTCTGAGTCAACAATTTACAATTCATACATATTTTATCACTTTTATAGTGGTAATATATTTAATAACCTCATTTCTGTATTTTAAGGATATGAAAAATTATGTCTAATGAAACCGAAAAAAAGTACAGTAACTCAGGTACTACTGATTTGAGTAACCGTGCTTTTACTATTCCGAACATCATCTGTCTTGTGAGAATACTGCTCATCACTCCGTTTGTTAATCTGTTTTTGAACAAAGAGTACGAGTGGGCGGCACTTGTCATCATATTGTCTGGTTTGTCTGATTGTTTTGATGGTATGATTGCGAGAAAATTCAATCAGGAGTCAGAGCTGGGAAAGATACTTGACCCGCTCGCTGATAAACTCACATTATTAGCTGTCGGAATCTGCCTTTGTGTTATCGAACCTTTTTTTCTGCCTGTTGTCGTTATCCTTGTGTTAAAGGATGTGCTGATGCTTATCGGTAGCTCCAAGGTCGTGAAAAAAGGCATCATCGTGCCAAAATCCAAGTGGTACGGTAAGCTTGGTACAGTGATGTTCTACGTTACTGTCACTTTTATAGTAATTGTTGAAATGGTACAGACTGCGCAGAATCCTGTTATTTACATCGAATACGAAACAGGTCGATGGATATCAATGGTTATGCTGTGCGCTACTGCGGCGATGATGATTTTCGCGTTTGTTATGTACACAAAAACTTATATCGAAATTATGCGTAATGCCGAAACAACCGACGAAGGCAGCGCATCGATTACTGATTGAGATAAATATCGTTTACACGATTTAGATAAAGGAGAATTATATGATTTGTAGTAGATGTGGCAAGCGACCTGCGGTCGTTTTTGTTTCCACCAACACCTCTGATGCACAGCCAAAGGGCTACTGCCTTGTGTGTGCAAAAGAGCTCGGAATTAAGCCTGTCGAAGATCTTATGAAAAAAATGGGTATTTCTTCCGACGATTTAGAAGCGGTTCAGGACCAGATGGATTCTATCATGGAGAATATGTCAGACCCAAGCGACCTAAACGAGCTTGCACAGTCACTTGGTATGGGTGATATGGCACAGATGGGTGAGATGCTCTCTGTTGAAGAAAATGATTCTGATGACGAGTTCACACCTGGCGGTGCACCAAGCTTCCCGAATTTCTTCAATATGTTCGGCTCAAAGCCAGCTGACGGTGCCGCTAAAACAGACAAGAAAAGCAAGAAAGAAAAGACACCGAAAAATCGCAAGCATATCTCTTTGTATTGCTATGACCTTACAAAGAAGGCGAGAGAGGGTAAAACCGACCGAGTTATCGGCAGAGATAAGGAAATCGAGCGTGTGATTCAGATTTTATCACGTCGTTCAAAAAACAACCCTTGTCTCATTGGTGAACCTGGTGTTGGTAAAACAGCAATCGCTGAGGGATTAGCGCTTAGAATCGCTCAGGGTGACGTACCACAGCGCCTTAAAAATAAAGAAATCCAGCTTCTAGACCTCACTGCTCTTATCGCAGGAACACAGTTCAGAGGTCAGTTTGTAAGCCGTATCAAAG
>JAZSHE010000201.1:0-2870 GCA_045533085.1 Ruminococcus sp. | reverse complement strand
TTGGTGAGCCTGCTTCGATAGCTAAAGATAAAGCGTCCATAGCTTCTACATTTAAACCCTTGTCAGTAAGCTCAGCAAGAACATTTTCAGGGTATGTAGCCGCACCAATGATAACAGGCATAGGGTCAATCTGCTGAGTGTTAACAACGATAAGACCATCTTTTTTGAGGAACTTTGAGTAACGTGCTGCCTCTAATTTTTCAAAAGAGATGATGATATCAGCTTCACCCTCTGTGATGATTGGTGAATAAACCTTGTCACCGAATCTTACATAAGTTACAACGGAACCACCACGCTGGCTCATACCGTGAACTTCAGATACTTTTACGTCGTAGCCTTCGTCCATGAGGAGTCTACCCAGGAGCTTTGATGCGAGCAGACTTCCCTGTCCACCAACACCAACTATCATAATACTTTTAGTTTCCATTTTTACTCCTCCTTACACGATAGCGTCAAATGCACAAAGCTGTTTGCATACGCCACAGCCAACGCACAATGTGTTGTCGATCTTAGCTTTGCCGTCTTTTAGGCTGATTGCAGGACAACCAAGACCCATACAACGCTTGCAGGACTTACATTTGTCAGCGTCAACGTTAAGTGATGGCTGTGCTTTTACTGACTTTAAGAGTACACAAGGACGGCGTGAAATAATAACTGATGGCTCGGAAACTGCAAGTTCTTCTTTCACTGCTGTTTCGCACGCCTTTAAATCATAAGGGTCAACAACTCTTACGCGGTTGATGCCAAGAGCCTTGCAAAGAGCTTCGAGGTCAACTTTTGCCGCTACTTCACCCTTAATGTTATAACCTGTTGTTGGGTTCTGCTGGTGACCTGTCATACCTGTGATTGAGTTATCAAGGATGATAACAGTTGAGTTTGTAGCATTATATGCAACGTTGACTAAACCTGTCATACCTGAATGCATAAATGTTGAGTCACCGATAACAGCAACACTCTTGCGCTCTGCATCTTCACCACGAGCCGCGTTGTAACCATGGAGTCCTGAGATAGAAGCACCCATACAAAGTGTTGAATCAAGTGCATTAAGCGGAGCTACTGCGCCTAAAGTGTAGCAACCGATGTCACCGTGAACAGTAATCTTGTTCTTAGAAAGTGTGTAGAACATACCTCTGTGAGGACAACCTGCACACATCATAGGAGGACGCATAGGGATAGCTGAATCAGCAGTTACACCACATTTGTCGTCCATATCAAAAGCCTTGGCGATAGTCTGCTGTGAGAACTCGCCTAAAATTGAGAATTTCTCTTTGCCGACAACTTCGATACCAAGAGCTTTTACGTGGTTTTCGATAATCGGGTCGAGCTCTTCGATAACGTAGAGTTTCTTAACCTTTGATGCAAACTCCTTTATAAGCTCTACAGGAAGTGGATTTGGCATACCGATTTTAAGGATGCTAGCCTTATCGCCCATAACTTCTTTTACGTAAAGATATGAGCATCCTGATGTGATGATACCAATCTCGTCGCTATTGTACTCAACTGTGTTGTACATACAGTCTTCTGCAAGTTCTGTTAACTTCTGGGTTCTTTCTTCAACGAAAGGATGACGTTTGATGGCATTACCAGGCATCATAATGAACTTTGCAGGGTTCTTCTCGTAGTCCTTGAGCTGTGCTTCAATCTTCTCAGAAAACTCAACGATAGACTGGCTGTGAGCGATACGTGTGCACATTCTTAAGAGTACAGGAGTATCGTATTTTTCAGAAAGCTCAAAAGCTGATTTTGCGAATGTGTATGCTTCCTGCGAATCTGATGGCTCGAGCATTGGAACCTTGGAAGCAATAGCATAGTGACGTGAATCCTGCTCGTTCTGTGAAGAATGCATAGCAGGGTCATCAGCAACACAGATAACCATACCACCGTTCACACCTGTATAAGACAATGTGAAAAGCGGGTCAGCGGCAACGTTCAAGCCAACGTGCTTCATAGCACAAGCTGAACGCGCACCTGCTAAAGATGCACCAAAAGCAACCTCACAAGCTACTTTTTCGTTTGGTGCCCACTCGCAGTGGATGTCATCGTATGCTGATAAAAACTCAGTAATTTCAGTAGATGGTGTACCAGGATAGCTCGACACTACGCCCAAGCCACCATCGTGTAAACCGCAGGCAACAGCCTGGTTACCAATCAATAACTTTTTCATATCTAAAAACCCTTTCAATATAAAACGAATAAACTTATTATATTAAGATTTGTTCTGAGAGTCAACCAGACCTTCACCGCCGTAGAGCTTTCTAAGCTTCGGCTTTTCGATTTTACCGGTCGGGTTACGAGGAACATCGGCAAAAATGATGCGTCGTGGACGCTTGTAACGTGGTAAATCAAGACAGAACTCGTTGATTTCTTCTTCTGTGCAGGTCATATCCTGTTTAATTTCGATGATAGCGGTAGCGATTTCGCCAAGACGTGCATCAGGAAGACCGATAACAGCAACATCCTTGATTTTTGAGTGTGCGGCAAGGAAGTTCTCAATCTGTACAGGATAGAGATTTTCACCGCCTGTGATGATAACATCCTTTTTACGGTCGACAAGGTAGATAAATCCTTCTTCGTCCTGCATAGCCATATCGCCTGAATAAAGCCAGCCGTCTTTGAGTGTAGCTTTTGTAGCTTCTTCGTCACGATAGTAGCAAGTCATTACACCAGGACCTTTCAGGCAAAGTTCACCTACATCACCCTGTGGAACTTCATTACCCTCAGGGTCAACAATCTTAACTTCCCAACCATAGCCTGGCACACCAATTGCACCAACCTTGTGTACATTTTCAACGCCAAGGTGTACAGCACCAGGGCCTATAGACTCTGATAAACCGTAGTTTGTGTCGTACTGATGATTAGGGAAGTACTCT
>JAZSHE010000020.1:0-7536 GCA_045533085.1 Ruminococcus sp. | reverse complement strand
ATTCCTTCATCTTCTCGAGACCGCCGATTTCGTTCTTAATCCACTCGAGTACGAGCTTAACCATATAGATTGTGTAGCAAGGTGGTGTATTGAACATAGAATCGTTGTCAGCGTGTGTCTTGTAGTCAAACATTGTTGGAGTGATATCCATAGCGTTACCAATGAGGTCCTCACGGATGATTACGATTGTAACACCTGCTGGGCCCATATTCTTCTGAGCACCAGCAAGAAGAATACCAAACTTTGAAACGTCGATCGGCTCAGAAAGAACGCAAGATGAAATGTCACCAACGAGCGGAACATTACCTGTATCTGGGAACTCATGGAAAAGTGTACCATAGATTGTGTTGTTAACACAGATATAGAAGTAGTCAGCATCTGGTGTAAAGTCAGCCTTATCGAGCTTTGGAATGTAAGAGAATGTCTTATCCTCTGAAGAAGCGATAGCCTTAGCCTCACCATACTTCAAAGCTTCCTTGTAAGCTTTCTTAGCCCACTGGCCTGTGATTACATAGTCAGCCTTCTTGCTCTTGTTAAAGAGGTTAAGAGGAACCATAGCAAACTGTGATGAAGCACCGCCCTGAAGGAAAAGAACCTTGTAGTTGTCAGGGATGTTCATAACCTCTCTTAAGAGTGCCTCTGCGTCCTTGATGATAGCATCATAAACCTTACTTCTGTGAGACATCTCCATTACTGACTGACCGC
The DNA here is from genome assembly GCA_045533085.1 of Ruminococcus sp. Classification (GTDB taxonomy): domain Bacteria; phylum Bacillota; class Clostridia; order Oscillospirales; family Acutalibacteraceae; genus Ruminococcoides. The sequence continues at coordinate 6,831 of JAZSHE010000020.1, read as the reverse complement.
TGCCCTGATAATCGAGCATCTCGTCAGCAGCCTGCTTGAGAACTGCTTCAGGAAGCATTGATGGACCTGCTGAAAAATTGTAAACTCTACTCATTTTTATATCTCCTTACTTAACAGTATATTATATTACTGAAATTTTATCGCTTTAACTTATTATATTCCAAAAGTATTGTTAATTCAATAACATATATAGTATCGAAATATTACAAATTTAATCATAAATTCTGAAATTTTTGGATAATATGTAAAAATCTTGAAGATATACCCCCTGTTCAACGTTTGTGGGAAGAATTTTTGCCCAGAGATTTAGAAAGATTCTTAAAGAAATATCTGATATGTCTGAACATCAATTTTACATAAAGAACAGCGTTGCTAAAGAAACGCTTGTGTGCTGGACGGTTCTCAGTCTCCTGTGAAAAAAAGTCATCAAAATAATCCTTTTCGTCATTTATCGAGCGGCCGTTGTCCTCAAAATACTGAACACCGCTTTTTTCGTCCTTCGGTTTCACTTTGATGTCAAACGAATCGAGCTCAATATTTGAACGATGCTGATAATCGGTTGTATCATAGCCGAGAACCTCATCAAAGCTAAGGTCATCCTCCTCGTCAAGACCAATATCCGTCAACAGCTCATCCATATTTCCGCTTTCCTGTCTGTATGGTGATGAAGCGGACAAAAGTATGTCTTCCTCACTCATATCGTCATCACAAGCAACTCTGCTCACACGTTTAGGTCTTTCTGTTCTTGAGTTGTTATACTGGGCATAAAAATACTTAGCAAGCAGAGCAAGCACAACCAGAATAACTATCCACAATAGAAATCTCCACCACTCAAACGATGGTCCTGATGTCGTTTTTATCTTATCAAAGGTTATGGTGTTAGCCATATTTGTAACAACCTTGATTTCATCAGGTGTTAGTTCTTCATCGTTTTTTTGTAATGTAAGGTTGATATTCATACCATTGACTACTGTATGACACTGAAAGCAGTATATCGAAGAATCAACAGTCTGCTGGGTAAGTCCCATATCAAAATAAATGATACCATTATGCTTAATCTCGACACCGGATGTATAGTTAGGGTTTTGCATAAATGCGTCAAGAACCTGCTGACGCTCAGCCGAACTAAGCTGGGAATAGTTGTTGACAGCTTTGGTATTCTCATCAGAGGTCTGTGTAAGAGTAACTTTTAAAATAGAATCCTCGCTTGTAGCCTGAAGATAGATATCGGCAGCAGAAAACGCCGTCATTGTTTCGGTATAATCAAGATTAAGTTTTGAAAACGCATCATCGTCGCTTTGAAGAGTTCGGGTGATAACTGTATAGTCCTTTGGGATTTTTATTGAAAGTTTAAGCTCATCAATAGTGTATTTGTTATCAAGAGCAGCTACCGAAAAGGTTAAACTGAACAAAAAACACACCATTAATAATATTGTTACAAGTGCTGAAAATATTCTTTTACACATAGCGACCACTCCAAATCAGCACAAAATTTCACATTATACTAGTACATTTTACATTATAATTACTTTTTCTACAAAACACAAGTAGAAAAGATTAGAAAAGAATTTAAATTTTATACTTGACAAACTCGAAAATACAAGTTATAATAACAGAGCTATCAGTTAATGACGCACTTCGAGGTGTAACTCAGTTTGGTAGAGTGCCTGGTTTGGGACCAGGATGCCGCAGGTTCAAGTCCTGTCACCTCGACCACAAACCGACCTTTGTAGGTCGGTTTTTTGTTTGCCTAAAAACGGCTTAGATAAGGCATTTTCGGGCATTTTTTGTTTTAGAAAGCAGATGATTTCCGCTGAAAAATATACACCACATATCCACTCAAAAAACAGCAACGACCACAGTTTGTCCCACTTCCAGAATTTTTGCAGGAAATTCGTAAGAGCTTTTTTAATACTTATTTTGAGTTATTTAATATAGTCAAAATAATACTAGAAGAAATTTAGTTTAATTTTGAGATAAAAATTTTTTATTAAAAATATTTCCAGATACACAAAAGCACTGAAGTTAAATAAACTTCAGTACTTTTTTCTTTGTTTTCTGCAGGGCAGATTTTATACTAGCATTTGATAGATCATTTCGATTGATGACAAACAAATAATTTTCTCATTGTTTGTATCATTATTATTGATACAATTGCTTCTGTTTGTTATAATGTAAAAAAATGTCGTTTTGACTCTGGAGGAAAAGTTATGCGAACAAATTCTGTTTCAGCATGGTCCGACACACTCATGGATAAGGGGCTCGTATTTTTTGCACAATCAATTGAAGAGATGCTCTTTCATCATAGTCACGATTCTTTTAAGGTTCCTACATTAAATTTCAAATTCCTTTGCTATGACATTCTAGAAACAATTAACAACATCGAGGATAATGTGTTAGACGCTGGAAATCTTAGCCCTCTTATTGATGAACTTATGACATCATATAAAAGAGATCCTATTATAAAAAATCTATTCGGTGAAAAAATAGAAACTCTATTTGAACAGAAGAACGAACATGGAATTTATAAGAGTTCATTTAGCGACATTTGCAGAGAACGCTCTTCGGAAAACACTCGGACTAAACTAAGAAAAGTCCTAATATACTTAATCGAGGAATTAAGTAATGATGATAAATATTACAAAGCACTTGTAGCACGTACTCGAGATTTAGTTCAACTTCAAATCACTCAAGATATCGAAAATGAACTCCATATACTTTCTCAGATATTACTATCAGAATTAGTTAATCGAAGTTATTCTATTGAGTTCTTATATAACTCTGTAAATAACACCTTCTTTTCTGAAGAAAATATATGTGATGCAGAAAAAGCATTTGATACATTTATTGAAACATTTACTTTTAATAAACGAGATTACGCTGTATATTTTCCTGTTTCTACAGGAATCAAAGACGATTTGTTAAATTGTTTCAATTTATCAATAGAAGATAACATATTTGAAATGTTCAACAACATATATCCTTATGTTGGAAAAATTAAACTTAAGGCTCTAGACCCAGAACAAGCTCGTATCAAAGTTTCAGATCTTCTTGAAATATTTTTATCCATAATTCAATACGATAAGCACAGCCAAAAAGCTTTCCATATCCACCACGTTTGCGTTGTTGATATTGAAACTAAAAAATCATACTTTTTAAAAGAACCTATTAAGGCAATATTACGCGGCAGAAGAGATAAAGAAACTGTTTTTGTGAGAGACATCTGTCCACATCAAACGAGAAACCTCCTAAGCGCAATTTCATTGCATGCATCAGCGATAAAATCGAATGATATACACAATCAATTTCTGAATTTATGGACGGCCATAGAAGTCTTAGTCCCCGTAGAACGCAAAGGTTCATTTAGTCGAGTAACTCAAATATCAAACACACTTACCACTATAATGTCAATAACCTATTATTACTCTCTTTTGTATCATTTAAAAAACGATATTTCTTCAGTAGTAAACGATTACGAAAATTTAGTAGGTGATATCGAGGGTGACAGTGTTTTTAAACTAGCTTGTGTTCTTTCGCAAGCAGAATATCAAGACAAGAAAAACACTATTTTAGACTCTTTATCTCTATATCCTCTATTAAAATATCGATTACAAAAATACGAACGTCTGCTTAACAATCCTAAAGAAATGCTAGATGCTTATATGTATCATTCCGAGAGGATTAGTCAGCAAATTATGCGTATTTATCGAACCCGTAACATGATTGTCCACGATGGCTCAGATACTGTTTACATAGATCTAATTCTTCAAAACCTACATTTTTATTTAGATACACTTATAGATACGATATATGCTATTCAAAATAAAGGATACCATAACGTTACTGCTGTCTTCAATAAAATGATTGAGATTGAAAACAAAATGATTAATTCATTGCATAAAGATACATTGGATAAAATAGACATACAATATTTTTGCAATGTTGGCACGCTATATACAGAATCAAATAATAATTAAACATTGGTTCGCTGTAACACCTGTTATAGCGAACCGATTTTTTGTTAGTTTACTTTCCTATGTCTCTCTTCCTATCTCTTCTTTCACCCTTGCTATCAACTCTTTAAGCCTAACTTCACACTCTTGTTCTGTGCTAGCGTAGATATTAGATTTCTTATGTTTACCGCTTAAGAGTGACCGTCTAATTTGAAGCTGCTTTCAAATTGTACCTCTATCAAAATATTCAAATTCAAAACTGGCTTTTTCGCTGACGAAATCACACAGCACCTCATTCTTATATAAAAAGCGATAATGAGCTGTGCAGGATGCACTTTCGTGAATGGTTCTGTTCATATCGCCGTTTGTAGGTGCGAAAAGCGGGTGTGCGTTCTTTTGCAGTAATTCTGCAATTAACTCGTACTCTCCTTGTTTCACGCTAACTGCATTCTCTCCGATTTGCTTCACTTTTGCTCCGAGATAAGTAGCAATACGATATTCTCTTCCGCCCAGCAAAACAACACCGATGATACCCGTAAAATGAAAACCAAGCACAGGGATATCCGCCACAGATAACATCAAAGAACCATTTTCAAAACAGCATTGTGTCCAGATATATCGTTTCGGAAAAGAGTAACCCCTGTCGCCTTCGATGTAGCCAATCCCATTGTCAAAATCATACGACTTATCGTTCAGAGTGATATGCCCGTCAATTCTGTGCGACATACTGAAAACACTATGTCGGCATTGCATAAACGGGGCAAGCGAGAACGGTCCCATAATGTCATATGCAATAGGTGAAAGTGACTGAAAGCGAAGCTGACCTTCCAGTTTGCAACCGCTACTTTGAAAATGCAATTCAATCCCTTTCTCTGAGAAAACACAGTCCCCTATTTTTATGGATAACGGTTTTTTAGTGTATTCCAATTTCTGAAACGGTATATTATAAGCTTCGTCATCTGTTATCACCTGTAAGGATGCGGACGTTATATTTTTACTGCGATGATACGCAGGAATGAATGCAACCGTTTCATCACCGTTAGAGCATTTGAAGTACCATCCCTGAAAATATCCTTTGTTACGCATATTTCCTCCATAGTTACATAATTTCATTAGTATTTGCAATTTATAAACAGAAATACTAAAATGGAGGGGGGTGGCTCTTATGAGTCACCCTTGTTTTTCTTTCTCTGCTTTGATTTCAGCTTTCACGTTTTCTATCAGCTCTTTGAGTTTTTCTTCACACTCCTCTTTTGTGGGAGCATAGATGTTAAATTTCTTGCGCTTGCCGTTTGGAAGTCTCGGAGAGTAGCTACCCTCCCACACGTTTTCGCTGACCTGATAGATACAGCCTGTACCACTTTTTCGAATCCTTCCTTTCTTTGGCTCAAATTTTGGTTGTGGTGGCTTTTCATTATCGTGGTCGGGTGTTTCTTCCTCTGGCATTTTTGCGTCTGTACCGCCGATTTTTCGGTCGATGTTGATTGATGCTTGAATTTGCATTTTATCCGTCAGGTGGCTGTACACATCCAGCGTGGTTGCAGCTGACACGTGACCTATCATCGCTGACAGCGTTTTGACATCCATACCGTTTTCGAGTGCCATTGTAGCAAAGGTATGTCGTAAGTCGTGGAAACGAATATTCTTACACTCTGCACGCTCTAGTATCTTCTTTAGTGACTTGCCCATACTCACAGGGTTGCGTGGCACATCGTGATTCACTGGTGACGGGAACAACCACTTTGATTTAACGCTCTTTTTATACTCGCTTAGCATATCAAGTAATACTTTCGGCAGGATAACGATTCTGTCGGAAGTTTTTGTTTTTGGTGCGGAGATGTTCAGCTTGCCGTTTTCTACACTCGCTTGACGGCTGATGTGTAGCTCACCCGTTTTGAAGTTCAGGTCAGTCCACTGTAGACCGAGTATCTCTCCCCTACGCATACCCGTAGCAAGTTCGAGCAAGAAGAACTCGTAGAATCCGTCTTCTTTCGCTTGAATTAGAAATCGCTGAATTTCTTCATTCGTCAGCACCTGCATTTCTTTCGCTTTCTTTGGTGGGAGCTTGCAACCTATTGCAGGGTTTGAGCGTATCAATCCTTCGTCCATAGCTTTATTCAGTGCAGACTTTAATGTTGTATGACACGAGCGTACCATTCTGTCGGACAGTCCTTCGCCGAATAATTCTGTACGAGTTTTTCGACCACTCGTTTTGAGCTTTGAATAAAACTGTTGCAAGTCAGAGCTTGTCAGTTTATCTAGCTGAATGTTTCCAATCTCAGGTATGATATAGTTGTAGATAAGGTTGCGGTAGAAATCTTTTGTTGACTCACGCAAGGCAGGTTTAGAGTAATTCTCAAACCAGAAGTTGAACCAATCTGAAAACTGCATTTCTGATTTACACTTATTACCCGCTGACTCGAACTGCTCTTTGAGTTCGTTAAGTTTTCGCTGACATTCAGCTTTGCTTTTTGATGTGACATTCTTTGTCTTTGGGTAACCATTTTCATCGTAGCCGACGACTACTCTTGCTTCCCATCTGCCGTCTGCTCTTTTACGCAATGTTCCTGCACCGTTCTTTCGTCTGTTAGCCATATCACTCACCGTCCTTTATGATGAGGTTGTTCACAAACCCACCGACGATGCTTGACGCTCGTCTTTGCATATCCGTTGTGACGTGCGTGTATGTATCGAGCGTGAACGATGCGTTTGTGTGACCGAGTATTCGTGAGAGAGTTTTTGCATCGACTCCGCTTGTGAGAGCGTGGGTAGCGAATGTATGTCGCAGGTCGTGGAATCTTATGGACGGTAGCTCTGCGATTTTCAGCAACTCTTTCATACGCTTGTATGCGGTGTTCGGATTGATTGGGAGTTCTGG
>JAZSHE010000117.1:0-3051 GCA_045533085.1 Ruminococcus sp. | reverse complement strand
GATTGTTTCGCCTGTTTCTTCGTCTTCTTCGTACATCGGGAAGTCAACAACGAAGCAGACTTCAAACGCATCATCTCTGATTAAGTCGAGCTGTGTAGGGGCTGCAAGCCATGTGCGGATGTGACCGGCTTTTTTCTCTGTGTCGTTTTTCTTGTCGTCACAGATGAAGAAGAGAGTTTCGCCCTCTTTAACGCCTGTAAGCTCAGTAATTTCAACTTTCTGCTCATCAGAGAGGAACTTAGCGATTGGACCTGCAAACACACCTTCTTTTAAAGTGATGTAACCAAGACCGCCAAGGCCTACTTCTGTTGATGTAGCGTATTTCAAAGAGTCTTCAAAGAATTTCTTACTCTTGCCCTGACAGTTAGCAACGATACCTCTAACCGGCTTGCCTTTGAATGCAGGGAATGCAACGTTAGAGAAGAAATCTGTAAGGTCGCAGATAGTAAGTGGGTTGCGTAAATCAGGTTTATCTGAGCCGTATGTCATCATAGCGTCAGCGTATGTGATGCGTCTGAAAGGCTTTTCTGTGATTTTCTTATCTGAGAAAGTTTTGAATGTATCGTAGATTACGTCTTCGCAGACATCGAGTACTTCTTCCTGTGTGGCGAAAGCCATTTCGTAGTCGAGCTGGTAGAACTCACCAGGTGAACGGTCAGCACGAGCGTCCTCGTCTCTGAAACATGGAGCAACCTGGAAGTAGCGGTCGAAGCCTGAAACCATAAGTAACTGCTTGAACTGCTGTGGTGCCTGTGGCAGAGCGTAGAACTTGCCTGGATGCTTACGTGATGGAACCAAGAAGTCACGAGCGCCCTCTGGAGATGATGCTGTGAGGATTGGTGTCTGCATATCAAGGAAGTTTTTGCCCTCCATAAGATTACGCAGATGACGAATAATCTGTGAACGCATAACAAGGTTATGGTGGTTCTTAGGATTTCTTAAATCGAGGTAGCGGTACTTAAGACGGATTTCGTCTTTCGAAGCACGAGAGTTAGAAACTTCGAAAGGAAGCATATTTGTACTTTTACCTAAGACTGTGAGAGTTGAAGCTACAAGCTCAACGTCACCTGTTGCAATCTTGTCGTTAACAGTGTCTGGGTCGCGCTTTTCAACCACGCCTGTTACTGAAATAACAGTTTCACGGTTTACGTTTTCGAGTAAGCTTTCGTCGTGAATTACAACCTGAGTGATGCCTGTGTAGTCACGTAGATCAACGAAGATAACGCCACCGTGGTCACGGATAACGTCAACCCAACCAGCTAAAGAAACAGTTGAGCCTACGTGGCTTTCACGTATGTCGTTACAAAATAGTGTTCTGTACATTATATTAACCTCCTGTAAGGTGATTTAAATATTTATGGGTGCTACGCACGCGGGACGTCGAGGACGCTATCTCCTACAATTGATATTGCAAAGTTTTCTGCAAAATAAAAAGTCCCGAGAATAGTATGCCTATTCTCGGGACGAGTATTTGTAAAAAACCCGCGGTGCCACCCGTGTTGATGTTAAAAAACATCCGCTTTTATATAAAGTTTTGGTATACGCTATGAAGTGTTCCCGAACTTACTACTCACCTTAGCACGCTCTCAGTCTGCGACGTGCTTTCCCTTAAAGGCTTTCCACAAAAGCCGAGTCTTCACTTGTATATTATAATCTTGAGAAGTGAAGTTGTCAACTGATTTTATCAGGAAATTTTTGTGTAAGTTTAATTGTATTTGCATACTATTTATAGATTTTAAGGCTTTCTTGTGATATAATTTTTGTATAAGAGAAAGGACGTGGGCGAGTGAATATTACAATAAAAAATGACGGATATGTTGCATGTAAGTCTAATTTTTATTCAGCACAAGATATACTGTCGTCGTCTGAGTGTCAATTTTCCAGTGGTATTAACAAACTGCAGGGCGAAATAGATTCAGGAGCTTGGGCTATCAGCTATCTTCTTTCAATGTATAAATATAGCCCTGATGATTTTGTGTTGTTTGAAACACCGTTGATAATTGCTGACGATGTCGTTATGTCCTTAGAGGAGTTTTCAAAGTATTCTTGTTATATGGACAAAGTTTATCCTTTGTTTAATAGTAAAATGCCGATTAACAAGCTTATTGAAAAAAGCTATAAAGTCTAATGAATTAGATTATAGTGCAGAGGATATCAGGGAGCTTTTTTGCATTGATAACGAGAGGTTTATGCGTCCATTGTCAGGCATGGGGAATGAAAGATTTAAAGCGATGGCAGCCATAGGATATGTTAACAAAAAACAGGTGTATTGTTTTCCTTGGTTGAGTTTTAAACGATATTGTGCTTATCACGAGCAGTTGCAGGGGATTTTAAAGATATTAGCGGATTTTGACAAAGTTGTTGTTCTTCCTGTGGGTAGGGAGTAAAGGTTATAAAAACGGCGCACCTAATTGGTACGCAAATGTGTTTAGATAGGGGTGAACAGCCTCCCTTGTGTAAAGGGAGTGGGACCGCCGAAGGGCGGTGGAGGGATTGCAGTGGAGTACAAGCATAATAAACGAAATGTACCTTTAGCTAAAACTCTAAGAAAAAATATGACAAAAGAGGAAAGGCATTTGTGGTATGATTTTCTTAAAGGATATGAAATCAAGTTTATAAGGCAGAAGCCTATAGGTAACTATATAGTTGACTTTTATTGTGCAAAGGTGAAGTTAGTTGTCGAATTAGATGGTTCACAACATTACACAGAAATCAATATTGAAAAAGACACAGAGAGAACTAAATTTCTAGAACAATATGGGATAACCGTTGTTCGTATACCTAACAATCAGGTTAATCAAAATTTTAGAGGTGTTTGTGAATATATAGACGATGTAGTGAAACAATCCCTCAGTCAGCGTTGCTGACAGCTCCCTTTACACAAGGGAGCCTTTGTTGACATAAAAGTGCAGATGAATTGTCAAACTAAGTGCAACACTTTTCGAGATAATTCATAAACAAATCAACTGGTTTTTTGAAACCTAAAACTTTCTTGGGCCTGGCGTTAATCAACGCCAGGTTCTTTTTTAATGTTTTTGGACTAACTCTTGA
>JAZSHE010000194.1:0-2512 GCA_045533085.1 Ruminococcus sp. | reverse complement strand
GCTCGCCTTCAAGTCCGGTAACCTAATATTAAAGAAAAAAATAAAAAAGATGAATACCGAAATGGTACTCATCTTTTTTATGGTGCCGGTGACACTGTGTTTAACTCAAATAAAACGGTTACCTCGTCTTGCCCCCATTGTGGTACAGAAAAGTTCATCTTCGCTCTCGCTAAAAACGTCGTACTACGACGTTTTATTAACGCTCGCCTTCAAGAGGCCTTCACATATCAAAAAAGCCAGCCTGCATAGCAAACTGACTTTCTTCTGGTCCGAGTGAGGTGACTTGAACACCCGGCCTCTTGAACCCCATTCAAGCGCGCTACCAAACTGCGCCACACCCGGAAATATACATTACTATTATTAAATTAAATTGTACCATATTAAATATTTATTATCAAGATTCAATAAAGTCATTATTTGTGTTTCGTTATTGAAAAAAATGTCGTTTTGTGTTTTAATAATAGAGTAAAATTTAGTAATTTTATTACTCCATACAAAAGGATGATACTATGACACATACAACAAAAGAAATCTTTGATAAATACCAGATAAGAAAAACCAAAAAGCAACGTTCCGCTTTCGTCGAATACGTCAGAAACGTTGCTACAGACTACGGCTATCACGTCAACATTGAAAAAGGTTCGTTTGGAAGCCGTAACATTGTAGTCGGCGACGTTGACAAAGCAAAAGTAATCTATACTGCACATTACGATACCTGTGCACGACTTTTCTTCCCAAATTTCATCACACCAAAAAACTTTTTTGTATATCTTTTGTATCAGATTCTCATAATCGCTCTGTTTGCTATCGTAGCGGTTACAGCAGGAATGCTTGCAACAGTAACAATTAATCTTTGCGGTATGAACATCGAAGCCGCTACAGATATAGGAATTGACATTGCTGTTATTGTTTATTGGGTGTTGCTTCTGCTGATGATTTTCGGACCTGCGAACAAGCACACCGCAAACGACAACACATCAGGCGTTACAACCCTACTTGATATTATGACTTCTTTGAGCAACGAACATAAAGACAAATTCGCTTTTGTTTTCTTCGATCTTGAAGAAGCTGGGCTTATCGGTTCTTCGTCATTTGCGAAAAAACACAAAGATATCAGAAACGACAGATTGCTCATCAACTTTGATTGTGTTTCAGACGGCAAAACAATTCTCTTTGCTCTGAAAAAAACCACCAGAAAATACAAGAACCTTCTCGCCCACGCGTTCAGGTCAACCGATACAATCACCGTAGATATCGCTCAAAAAGGGGTGTTTTATCCGTCAGACAATGCTAATTTCAAGGGAGGCATTGGTGTTGCTGCACTCAAAACACACAAACCTACAAGAACATTGTATATGAACCGCATACACACGTCGCGTGACACCATATACGATGAAGAAAACATAGCATATCTCGTAAACGGCGCCACCACACTTGTACAGCTTTTATGAGATGATCATCAACCGAACAAAAGGTACTTATTATGACTTTTATAGAATTATTCAGCAATAATCCAGCAGAGAATATTTGCGCATCACTCGTCAAAACACCTGACAGAGTGATTCTCATCGGCAACAACAAAAACACTCTTGCCACACACAAAACGCGCTACGAAAACTTCTTTGCAAATAGATGTAAAAATATCGATTTAATAACAAAGCAGGTCAACGCTAACAGCCTTGTTGATATTGTTGATTTGCTGTGTGAAATCGTAGAAACTTATGATGACTGCGTGTTTGACCTGACAGGCGGTAGCGAACTTATGCTCGTAGCGGTGGGTATTGTGTACCACAGATACCGGGATATGAACATTCAGATGCACCGCTTCAACCTTCGCAAAAACTCAATATACGACTGCGACAATGATGGTGTACTGATTGAAATCGAAGGTTTACCGGAAATAACAGTAGAAGAAAACATATCTCTGTTTGGCGGAAAAATCCTGTACGAAACCGAAAACACACGTGGAACCCACACATGGGACTACACAGACGAGTTTATGGACGATGTTGATACAATCTGGGATATATGCAGAAGAAGTCCACGTGAGTACAACTCCCAGATATCAGTATTCAGAAACGCTCAGAAGCTGAATCTCAACGATAACAACCTTAATATCACGGCATCAGTGCGTGAAGTAACATCACTATTGATGTCAAACAAGCAGAATTTCGTCTACAACAAACATATTATCAACGAGCTTGTATATTTCGGTCTCATTACATACGAAACCGATGATAGTGATGTTTTATCCATAACATTCAAAAACGATCAGATACGACGCATCCTGACTACCGAAGGTCTTGTGCTTGAACTCGAAGTCACCGTCACCGCGATGGAGGCACGTGACAAACGTAACGAACCGGTATACACCGATGTAAAAAACGGAGTTTACATTGATTGGGATGACGAAACCAAATCAGACGGAATCGATATTATCAACGAAGTCGATGTTATGATGACAAAAGGTATGGTGCCTGTGTTTGTGTCATGTAAAAACGGCACAGTTGAA
>JAZSHE010000197.1:0-15136 GCA_045533085.1 Ruminococcus sp. | reverse complement strand
AACCTCATTCTTAGAAACCTGACCACTCAAAAGTAGTGCGAGTTCCACCTCAGTAATGTAGCCGCGCATACCATCACCATTGGTATTCGAAGCACCAAGTGACACATAGTTAAATGTATCTTTTTCTTCAGCGTTGGCAGGTACTACGATGTATGATATCATCATACAGAATGCCAACACCAGAGAAAGCAGTGTTTTTCCTATTCTGATTTTTTTCATTTGGTATTCCTCCTCAAATAGAAATACACTTTAATTGTAATACACTTCGAACTATTTCTCTAGGGTAAATTTGTATGAAATCACCAAGAAAAAATTAGTGGTTTTTAACAAGTGAAAATTATTATCTTTCAAAATTCAAGTTAATAATTCGTTTAATAAAAAGAATGAGTCCGGTACAGGACCGAACTCATTTACTAATAAATCAATATTTATTTTTATCTGAATTTTGTGTTCACTTCAGATGATACGAGCGTTTATTATAGAACAATCGTATGAAAAGACACACTTATGATGTAGTGTAAATAAATAGAACACAATCATAGCGTAAAAGTTCTTAAAATCAGCGAACGATGTTTCTCCAGTCAAGGTCACCGCGTTCTAGACCGTGGATAAGTACTTCACCTGTAGCGATGTTAGTAGCAAATGGAATGTTATGCATATCGCAAAGACGCAGAAGATTTACGTCGTTTGGTTCGTTTGGCTTTGGAGTGAGCGGATCACGGAAGAAAAGTAGCATATCAATTTCGTTACAAGCGATGCGTGCAGCAATCTGCTGGTCGCCACCCTGTGAACCGCCGAGGAAGCTTTGAATTTCAAGGCCTGTTGCCTCGCTGACTATTTTGCCTGTTGTACCTGTAGCACACAGGTTGTGTCTGCTCAGAATTCCGCAGTAAGCAATACAAAACTGTACCATGAGTTCCTTTTTTTCGTCATGTGCAATCAATGCAATATTCATAAAATAACCCTCCTGTACAAAAATCCTAAAATAATAAAAATTTATATCTTAATAGTCAATGGAATATCGTTGCCGAGTAGTCGCTGAACAAGGCTGTCAAAAACAACCGATGAGCTTGCCCAGTTGGTGGCCATAATACCACGTTGAGAAAGAGCCGCAATTCGCACATCCTCAGGAATAAGTGCGATGAGTCTGACTTGAACGGTGTCAATAATCTGGTCGAGGTCGTCGTATAACTTAGTGGAAATAAAGCGCTCTTTGTCAAATCGGTTGATAACAAGTCTGATGTCTTTGATGCCCATATCCAAGAACTTATCTCTGATGTTGACTCCACCTCTGATGCTGATAGGCTCGGTGTTGACAACAATCAAAGCTCGGTCTGCCGCAATAGCCGCGGATTCAAAACCTGAACCAACACCTGCGGGAGCATCAACGATGACGTAGTCGAATTCGTTTTTGTGTTCGTCTATGAACTGCTTCATAACCTGAGGGCTGATTTCGTCCTCGGCTGAAATTGGAGCAGCAAGTGTGTAAAGACCTTTTGCACCGTTACATTCGTACAGTGCATCTTCGTACTCACACGCACCGCAGATGACATCGGAGACATCGTACACCAGACGATCGGTGATGCCGAGCATCATATCAGTACCTCTCATACCGCTGTCACAATCAATAACAAGAACTTTATTCTGTTTTCTCACCAGCGCAAGAGCAAGAGAAGTAGAAACGGTGGTTTTTCCCGTGCCTCCCTTACCGGATGCGACAACAATAACTTGACTCATAATAATACCTCATAGTTATTCTATCACAATTTTCAAAAAAGAGCAACTCGATTTGTTGATTTACGCGTAGAATAATAGGGTTGAAAATTAGGCATATTCTATAAAAAGTAGGTTATTTTGTTAACAAACCCACTATATATTCTTGATTTTTTATCTCGTGATTTCGATCACATTGAGATTTTAAAGGCTCGAGCGCTCGGCGCTTAGTATCACGCCTCGTTGTGCTGCGCTGATCTTCAAAAGTCCACACACTCTCTCGCCGCGTTTTGTTTACTTGTGTAAACCGCAACACGTCGGGTTCGTGTTCGACTTATTGAAGGCTACGCACCTCGGCGCTTAGTATTACCCCCAGCCGTTTGTCTGGACTTGCTTTACTGTCTTTTTGTAGAAGTACGCGTCCATCATATCCATCGCGGTGTACATCGCATACTTACCTTTTGCACCGTGTTCAAGCACAACAGCAACAGCAACTTCAGGCTTGTTATATGGTGCATAACATACGAAAATAACGTGGTCACTACCTGCGTTTTCCGCAGTACCTGTTTTTGCCGCTACGGCTTTTGGATACGATGATACAATAGTAGCTGTACCAGATGTCACTACGCTACGCATCGAGCTTTTGACAGTTTTCATATGCTCTTTAGAAATACCTGCATCTGCTAAAACGACGGGTTTTTCAGGGTCGTTGTAAAGTACAGTTTCGTCACGCTCGTAGTTGACGATTTTTCTGACAAGATGAGTTTTATATCTGACACCATTATTAGCGACAGCTGATGTATATGTTGCAAGCTGCATTGGTGTGAAGGTGTTGTCACTCTGACCAATAGCCGCCTGAACGGTGTTTCCTTCATACCATGTTGTTGAGTCGCGTCCTGCCAGAACACCGACAGATTCATCAATTTCAATACCCGTTTTTACACCCAGACCGAACTTTTCTGCGTACATATACAGAGTAGTTGCTCCGAGTCTTCTGCCCGTTTCAGCAAAGTAGTAGTTGCACGAAACAGTCATAGCAGAATGAAGTGAGATTGAGCCGTGTGTTCCCATGCAGTTTACGATATCGTCAGGATAGTAATCATAATGCTTTGTACATCTGATAGCAGTGTTTTTTGTGATAACCTTTTCCTGAAGGGCGGCAAGTGCAACACAAGGCTTGAAAGCAGAACCCGGTGAGAACGAGCCGTCAAAAGTTCGTGAGAACATCGGCGAATGTTTGTGTGTGTTGAGCCATGAGTTATACTCGCTGTCGTAGTATTTGCTGATATCATAGTTCGGAGCGGATGCAGCAGCGATTACGGAGTTATCTTTTGTAGAAATCATAACCGCACCACCGCAGTAGCAGTCTTCGCCAAGACGCTCCTGCTGTTTTTTGTTATTTGCTTTGGCTGAGTTTACTTCGTTTACACCCTCCGCGCGTGCGCGGTTGATGTTACGTTGCAGAGAGTAGTTCGCAACAGCCTGAACATTTGAGTCGATAGTAAGATAAATAGTATCGCCGGGCTTTGCTTTGACCGATTCGGTTTCGCTGACGATGTTACCATTTTCATCTTTGACAATAGTTTTTTCGCCCGATTGACCTCTGAGGTAGCTTTCCATCGCTGACTCAATACCAAATTTTCCGATAACGTCGTTCATCTGGTAGCCTTTATCCTTGTTTTCTTCGTATTCATCAGCAGAAAGTGAACCCACAACACCGAGAATATGAGGCGCGAGCGAACCGTTTTTAATAACACGCTCGTTTGACACTCTGATTTCAACACCAGGCACAGACTGGGTCTGTTCCGATACTACCGCCACAGCATCAGACGAAACTTTCTCGGCAAAAATATACGCCTGAGAGTATGAATATCCGCTACGCTCCATATTGTATCTGACAGAAACAACATTTCTTCTGGTCACCAAGTCCGTGATATCATCAGCATCGTAGCGCTTTGAAAGCTCATCGAGAACCTGCTGTGGAGTGGTAAGCTCGTCGTTGTTGAGCATACTTTCGCCTGTTATGTACTCAAGCGATGCTTCGCTGTCTTCGTCAAAAACAAGCTCAGAATTCACTATGCTTATCGGCAGAGCATCAATCCACTCGGTGTTACAGACGTAGCACAGCTGGAGAAGCTTGACGATAATCGGATTTATCTCATCGTCGGATATGTAAATTTTGTTGATGACAATGTTGTATGCAGTTTTGTTGACGGCAAGCTCTTTGCCGTTTACATCGAGGATTTCACCGCGGGTGGCATCCGAAACTTCGGTGTAAGATGTGGATTTCGCGGAAATTTCTTTGTACTGGTCAGCATTTACAATCTGCCAGTTGAACAGCCTTGCGGTGAATCCAAAAAAAATAAGGACAACCAGTATGCCACAAATGATAAGTCTCAGGTTAAGATTCTTATTATCTTTGCTCATAGGTTATCCCTTCTTTCGCTATATATTTATAAATTTCACAATCAATCGCGCAGAGTATCATACACAAACTTGTTCATAAAATAGAACAAAGCTGTGCACAAGACTGTCTGCACAATACGTGAGATGTAGTGGTTGACGTAGTAAACGCCTGCGTTATCGTAGCCTTTGAACAAAAAGCAGACTACAAAGTGAATCGAAAGCGTAGCGGCAATAATGACGAATGCGCTGAGCATAACGTTGTAAAAGTTCGCAGCTATAATGTTGTTTGACACAAAGCCAAGAACAAAACACACAATCGCAAGTGAGATTGTGAAAGTACCGATAGAGGTCGAAAAACCGAGGTCGGTCAATGCTCCGCACACTACACCGAATATCATCGCAGGCACTTCGTTTTCAAAAACCGCTATAGTTATCGCCAAAGCAACCAGCAAACATGGCGTAGCGCCACAAATCTGTGGCAATAACGATGGAGTAGAACCAAGCACACAGAACACCAGAATTTCGATACTGTAAGCAAGGTATCTGAAAAATTTTAAATTCTGCATCATTCTGTCTCCGTCTTTGAGTTAAGAAGCACTTCGCCCTGACCTGTGTAATCGGTGATGATTGCAAGGTCTTTGATTTTTGTTATATCATCATACGGTTTTACAACTGCATAGAAAGTCGAATTGTAGGTGTCATAGCACACATCTGTGACTTCGCCAATGATGAGACCTTTCGGATAAAGACCGCTGATACCTGTTGATGTGATGATGTCACCGACGTTCACTTTGTGAGAAGCAGAAAGCTTTGTGAAGGTGGTGAGATTTTTGTCGCAATAAAGCGCAGAGCCTGTAACGATACCGCTGTCAGAACTTTTGTTATCGATAGCACCTACACTGGTCTGTGGTGAAAGTATGGTGACAACTTTGCAGGTGTTGAGGTCAACCTCGCTCACCCATCCTATAAGACCGTTTTCTGATACAACCGGGTCGCCTGATGCGACATCTGACGTTGTGCCTTTGTCCAGAGTAAACGAGTAAAACTCATCATTTGAATCACGTCTTAAAACGACAGACGGTACAAGTGAATACTGCGGAAATTCCTTTTTGAGGTCATAGAATTTCCACAGTCTTGTGTTTTCGGTCAGTGTGTCGTAGTAGTTGACAAGTTGAGAGCGAAGTTGTGCATTTTCTTCTTTGAGCTTTTCGTATTCATTGTACAGCTCATCGTATGACATATCTTCGTCGTATGTTGCGGCGGCAGTAACCTTTGACAACGGGTATGTAACGCTGTTTACCGCAGAGGACAAAAGGTTTTTATCGATACTTTTTGTAAAAACAGAAAGCATAATAATAACAAAAACAGTAGCAAGAAAAATTCTCACGCTGTTTGATTTGAAAAAATCGTTCATTTTAACCTCCTGTCAAAAATAAGTTTGCACCGCACTTTTGGGTGCGGTGCGAATTGTATAGCTGAAAAATCAAAGTCAGATAAACTTTGGAGCGTTCTGTACCTTGAAGTTAGGGTCGAGTCGTCTGCCTGTACCGTCAACAACACAGTCAAGCGGTCTTTCAGCAACATAAACAGGCATACCTGTCTGTTGCATAATGAGCAGGTCGAGTCCTCTTAGCAGAGCACCGCCACCAGTGAGCATAATGCCGTTGTCGATAATGTCGGCTGAAAGCTCAGGCGGAGATTTCTCAAGCGTAGAAAGTATAGCTTCAACTATTGTGGAAAGCGGGTCAGCCAGAGCATCTCTGACCTCAGCCGCTGTGATTTTGATATTCTTTGGCAAACCATCAACAAGATTACGTCCTTTGACAGTCATCTCGCCCTCGTTTTCATACGGATAAGCAGAGCCGATTGCGATTTTGATGTCCTCGGCGGTGCGTTCACCGATGAGAAGGTTGTACTTTTTCTTGATGTAAGTGATGATAGCTTCGTCGAACTTATCACCAGCAACTCGAACAGAGCATGACGCTACAATGTCGCCCAGTGATACGATGCCAACTTCGCTTGTACCGCCACCGATATCAACAACCATACTGCCCTGAGGCTCGAAAACAGGAAGCCCCGCACCGATAGCAGCAGCCATCGGTTCTTCGATAAGCTCGATGTATTTTCCGCCTGCCTGACGTGCCGCGTCCTCAACAGCGTTGCGCTCAACCTCGGTTACACCGCTTGGGATACAAATGACGATTCGAGGTCTTGAGAAAAAGTTTGACTTAACAACCTGTTTGATAAAATATTTTAGCATAGTAGCTGTGATTTCAAAGTCAGCAATAACACCATCTTTGAGCGGTCTTATTGCAATGATAGAACCCGGTGTTCTACCAATCATTTCCTTGGCTTCCTGACCAACTGCTACAACGGTGTCTTTTCTTACATCGACAGCAACAACAGAAGGCTCGCGCATAACAATGCCCTTGCCCTTGACATAGACAAGAGTGTTTGCGGTACCAAGGTCGATACCAATATCCTTAGAAAATAACATAAAAATTCCCCTTTGTGAGAATAAAAATCCCAGTAAATGAAAACATTTCCCTATTCTTGTTTAGTATAACCGATTATGCGTTTTATTTCAATAATTTTTCAGGATATAATTGTGAATTTTATAATAACATAATTTGAACAAAAGCGGTGTTATACGAGGAGCAGACTCGACTTCGACTTTTGAGGGCTACGGTGCTCGGCGCTTAATTTTTTCCAGTTGAGCCGAATCCGCCTTCGCCACGCTCGGTATCGTCGAGTTCTTCAACTTCCATAACATCGCAGATGCACACGGGAGCAATAACGAGCTGAGCGATTCTTTCGTCAGGGGTGATGGTGTATGGAGTTTTCGAAATATTTGTGAGTCCGACACAAACCTCGCCACGATAGTCGGAGTCCACCACTCCTACACAGTTTGCCAGCGTGATGCCATGTTTTATAGCAAGACCAGAGCGTGCGTAGATATACGCAACGTAGTTTTCGTTTTCAAGTGCAATCGCAAGTCCTGTCGGAATAACCTTGATTTCGCCCGGTTCGATGGTGACAGAATTCTCGATGCACGCATGAAGGTCCATTCCTGCTGAACCTTTTGTAGCACGTTGGATCATCTTTGCGTTTTCTCTCAGTTTTTTTACTTTCAATGTTTTCATAGCGTAGCCTTTCTTGCAAAATCTTAAATATACTTGCAAAAATATGATGATAAAATTACGAATAAAATTGGATTACGAATAGTAAAAAATATATAATTTCTTAAAGGAAAATAGATATTATTCTTTATTATAATTCTTTAAAAGATTGTGAATTATTTAACACCTCTGATGTATAGCCCATGTGTAAAACGCTCAAAACCACGGGTTTCGCCTAATTTTTTAAGGATTTTTTCCTTGTTTTCCACAGAGTTTTCCACATACATGTGAATAACTGTGGAATTTATGTGTGGAAAACTATAAATCTCCTGTGGCAAAATAAGTGGTACACAGTTGATGATTTCGGTGACTTCACCGTCACATCTGAGGTTCCATTGTTCACCTTTGCGGTCTTGCAATTTAAGTTGTTTTTTGCAAGTTGCACAAGAGTGAACACCGCTTTTAACCGGACAGTTGCGGGTCATCATCAAAGGCATACAACCGTATGACACTACCGAAATCGGAATCGGGCAAATAAGGTGTTTTATCCTGTTTAAGTCGAGCTCAAATGAAAGCTCAACGTTTGTGCATCCGTAGTCTTTAGCCCATTTCAGCGACAACGAGTTAGCGATGTTCATAGCAAAGCTGAGGTGTATATTAAAACCAAGCTGTTTGCATATATACACGGCACCTATATTGTGACAGAAAGCGTCATTTATGCCCATCGCCTTTGCGGTTTGCAGTGCTGAGATAATTTTATCTTCTCGCGAGAACATAGCGCGAGGGATTTCAACAGCAAGTTTGATTCCGCTTTGGATAAGTTCAACAGATTTTTCCTGATTTTTTACTACAGAAAAAAGGTCGGCAAATACCATATCCATCTCCCTGAAACTATCCGGTATTTCAAGGTCATACACGACAGTTTTTGTAAGCTGTTTTTCGTATGAAACAGGCTTGATATCTGCTGTGAAGTCATCAAAACAGAGGTCGTTAATTTCGTAGTTGTGCCACTTTTCACGCAGAGCGCAAAGTTTTGAAAAAGCATCGCGTCTTAGTGCGTTCATATCTTTAGCTGACACAAAAGCGTTCTCGGAAATGTTGTATTCTACATTTTTGATGATAAACGGCGTGTCGCCTGTTTTTGACAGATACGAGTAAATTTTGTCTTCTGTGACACCACAGTTTTGCGCAGGCTCGACAGCAGAATCGTTGTTTACAGTCACAGTATTTGTTCCATCGCTGACAGAAAGCTTGATGTTGTTACCAACTATGATGTCGATTTTGCAGTCAACGTCAACACGCTGAAGCTCGTCTTTGTAGTTGACTCTGATTTGCTTCATCAGCTTTTCTGATGCAGAGAGAACGTCTTCTTTCTTTCTGTATCCGAACATATAGTGTCCGCGGTTGTCTGTATAATATCCGTCAGTAAAACCGGTTCGCGAAAATACCGATTGAAGCTGTTCAGCGGTTTGAGTATCAACAAAACCGTTATCGCGCATCTGCACACAAGCTCGTACAGCCGAGGCTACATACTCGGGGCGCTTCATTCTGCCCTCAATTTTCGCACTGACAACACCGATATCCTGAAGCTCGCGAATATATTGCACGAGTGAGTTGTCCTTCAGGCTCAGAGCGTGGGTGTTTGATTTATCAGATGCAAACGGAAGTCGGCACGGCTGAGCACACATTCCGCGGTTAGCAGAGCGTGTTCCGAGTACAGCAGACATATAGCACTGGCCCGAAACGCACATGCAAAGTGCGCCGTGTACGAATACTTCAAGTTCAATGTCACAGTTGTCGGCGATGTGTCTTATCTCTGATTTTGACATCTCGCGAGCAAGAACCACTCGCGAAAAGCCCAGCTCTTTGAGTGCCAGCGCTCCTGAAAGCGAGTGTACACTCATCTGGGTTGAAGCGTGGAGCTTGAGCTGTGGCACAATCTTTCTGACAGCCTGAGCAAGACCGATGTCCTGAGTGATTAGTGCATCGATATCGCATTTTGCGGCTTCTTTCACAAGGGTCAGCGCGTCGTCCATTTCGTCGTCGAAAATCATTGTATTGAGCGCAAGATACACCTTTACTCCGTAGGTGTGACAATATTTCACGGCATCGCTGAGCTCTTCGAGCGTGAAGTTTTTAGCCGATGCACGTGCAGAAAAATCCTTTGCTCCAACGTAAACCGCGTCGGCACCAGACCTGACAGCAGCATAAATGCTGTCAAATCCGCCACTCGGAGCAAGTATTTCGATTTTATTCATCGATATTTTCGTCGTCAAAAAGACTGTACTGACGCATTGGCACGTAGCCCTTTTTTTCGTCCTGCTGTTTCATAAAGCGCTCCTTGAACGGATTTTTATGTTCGTGGTTATGGCGCTTTTTTTCAGCTTTCTTTTCTTCTGTGACTACAGGTGCAACCAAAGGAGCATCAGCCTTTGCAGGCTGAGCTTTTGTATCTTCTGCAGTTTCATCAACTTTTTCATCGCTCACAAGTTCCTTCTCAGACTCGTCGTCAAAAAGGTCTTCGTCGATATCGTCATCAGTATCAAAAGACAGGTCATCGTCGCTGCTGATTTCTATCTCAGTTTCTACTGTAGTTTCGGTTTTCTTTTTCACTTCAAAACCCGATGCTATAAGAGTTTTTCTGGAATTTAAAATATCGCTCTTTTCCTTTCTGAGCTTTTCGATTTCAGCTTTCAAAGACTCATTTTCTTTCTCGAGAGTTTCAGCGTCTTTGATATAGTCTTTAATCTGCTCTTTGATTTGTGAAAGAGCAGCTCTTGCTTTAGCTTCGTCGTCACAGAAATCGAGCGCCGCCATAACAGCACATTTTTCTCTCGACATAGTTGTAGTAGTCAGCAGAGAATTGACCGCTGTGTCAACTTTCTGGGCGATGTCAGCCACATATTTTTCGGATTCTGTAGTAATGAGGGTGAGTTTCTGACCCGCAACAAAAACGGATATTTTTTTCTTTTCCATAAATACACCTCTGCAAAAGATTTTTTACCAACTGAATTATATACCAAAACCTGTCAACATCACAAGTTTTACTACCGTATTGTAATTTTTATGCGGTAAATGTATTTGAATTGTTACATAAAGCAAAAGCCCGACAAAAATGTCGGGCTGAGATTATCATTATAATTTATTATTTTATCTTTCAGCGTAACCCTGTGATGTGAGAGCTGATGCTGTGTCTTCCATTGAAAGTGACATGGCAAAACCATCGTATGTGATAACCTCTGCGTCAGACAGAGCCTTGAGATTTTTTGAGTTGTCAAGCTCTGTTGAGTGAATTTTGATGATGTAGAAGTCATCTGTGATATCGTATGTTACAGTACAGCACTCAATCGCCTCAGCGGATGCAAAGCCTTCTCTCATAGCATCGTCGAGCAGGTCGATGTACTCAGCGTCATACTCAGAAATCGGATAGTAAATTGTATCGATGAGCTCTTTGATAGTGTCGTTTTTGTATGCAAATTCCATATTCTCGATCATACCGTCTGAGCTTTCCATAGCAAAAGCACGTGAATCAAGACCGATGAATACAGATGGTGTGACAATGATGTTGTTATCATTGAAAACAGCTGTGTATTCAGCGCTTGGTGTGCTGTTTGTTGTATCTTTTGAATCAAAGCTGTCGAGTGAAAAAGCGCTATCGTCAGTAATAACATCCTTCGCTGCATTGTAGCCGATGATGCCGAGTATTACGAAAAAAGCGAGAATAACAACAGCGATGATAATGGCGATAAGACAACCTTTGCCACCCTTTTTTGCAGGCTGTGCAGGTGTATTTGGTACAGGGTTGTATGGCACAGAGTTATTATACTGTGGAGCATTGTACTGTGGAACAGCAGACTGTGGCTCATTGTACTGTGGAACAGCAGACTGTGGCTCGTTGTACTGTGGAGCATTGTACTGTGGGACAGTAGGCTGTGGCTCGTTATACTGTGGAACAGCAGGCTGTGGAGTACTTTCAACTATAGGCTGCTCTGCTGTTATAGGTGAACCGCAGTTGTTACAGAACTTAGCGCTATTATCAACCTCGATACCGCAATTTTTACAAAACATAGTGAACCCTCCTCAAGGTCAGTATTTTTTACATTTTTATTCTATCAAATAATACAGATTTTTACAAGGATTTTTAAAAAAGAAAAGCCGATATCCTAAATCGGCTTTTCCACATTACTTATATTTGATTTTTATCAACTGTGTTAAGAGTGAACCAGAAGGTTGAACCTTCTCCCAAAGCAGATTGTACACCAAACTGTGCATCGTACTGTTTCAGGATGTTTTTAACAATTGAAAGTCCGAGACCTGTGCCGACAACAGCCTGTCGGTGTTCTTTGTCAACCTTGTAGTATCTGTCCCAGATATACGGGAGCTTGTCTTCTTCTATACCGACACCATGGTCTATAACTTCAATGCACACAGTGTGGTCTGTTACTGTTTGCCTTACGATAACGGTTTTGTCCTCGCCTGCGTAGTTTATGGCATTGTTGATGAGGTTGTACAGAACCTGAGATATTCTCAGCGGGTCAGCATAGATATACACATTGTCAGTGTGCTCAAATCGGATGTCATAACCACCCTGTTCGGTGAGCTTTGTGTATCGTTTGAATATATCTTTGATGCAATCGGTCAGACACAGAGTGGTGTTTTGCATTGTGACAGACCCTGACTCAAGTTTTGATATATCGAGCAGGTCGTTGACAAGTTGTGACAGACGATTTGCTTCGTCGATGATAATCTGGATGTTTTCGGGGCTGTTTTCGCCCGGGATGTCACGCATTACTTCGCTGTATCCGGTAATCATAGTCAACGGTGTGCGCAAATCATGTGAGATGTTTGCGATAAGCTCGCGTCGCAGCTCGTCGAGTTTCTGAAGCTCGTGGGCTGAGTACGTCAGCGTATCATTTAATTCACACAGCTCCTTGTAGTTACCGCCCGAAAAGCTCAGGTCGTAGTTTTGTTGTGCGAGTAGCTTAGCCTTTTTTGTTGTATCGTGGATAGGTTTTGATACATAGTGTGAGGTGATAACCGCGATAAATATGCTGACAATCAGTATGAAGACAGTCATAATGATGAGTTGTACTCTCAGCGTATCAACAGTACTTGTAACAGGTGCGATGTCGGATTCGACTATGACAAAAAACTCACCGTTTTCAGTTTCGGTAATCAAGGTGCAGGTTAGAAAAACAGGTGTGGTTTTTTCCAGCGCCGGTGAGAATGCACTCGGTAAATCCACCGAAGGAGGGTGGTTTGTCCGTGATTTCAGCGTGACTTCACCCTTGTTGTTTAAGGTTTCAAAGTAGTAGCTGTACAAGGTACTGTAGTTTACAAGCGAGTGTGTACTTGTGAACTCGTGGGGTGCATAAATCGGCTTGAGTAACGGGTTTCCTTTGTAGTACGAAACGCTATAAACGGAAATTTCCATGCTGTTCTGGTTTTCAACCTCTTTAGCAAACTTGTTCAGATTCTCATCGTCAATGCTTTTTGAGATAGTTGTCGCACAGTTTTTTACCTGTAAAGTTTTTACTGTACGGTAGAAAGAGTCAAAAAACACTGACTGGAACAACCACATTATGGTG
The DNA here is from genome assembly GCA_045533085.1 of Ruminococcus sp. GTDB lineage: Bacteria > Bacillota > Clostridia > Oscillospirales > Acutalibacteraceae > Ruminococcoides. The sequence goes on along the minus strand of JAZSHE010000197.1, from coordinate 2,310 downwards.
ATGAGAACAACCGAAAATATCAGAAAAGCACACGACAGATAAACACGCAGAGGGAGTTTTTTGTCAGTCAGTTTCAAATCTGTATCCCACCCCTCGAAGTGTTACGATAAGGCTTGCGTAGTCTTTGAGACTTTTTCTAAGCAATTTGATGTGTGTGTCCAGCGTTCTGTCATCGCCAAAGAAATCGTAGCCCCACACTTTGCTTATAAGGGTTTCGCGGGTTAAAGCAAGTCCTTTGTTTTTTACCATAAAGAAGAACAGGTCGTACTCTTTTGGCGTCATATTGATACGCTCGCCATCTATTTCGACAGTACGTGCAGAAAAATCAACACACAAACCTTTGTATGTGAAGCGGTCAGCTGTGCTGGTGTTAGAATTTTTTGAGCGTTTTAAAATTGCAGTTACGCGCATCATCAGCTCTTTCGGAGAAAACGGCTTTACAACATAGTCGTCGACACCGATTTCGAATCCGTGGATACGGTCGTACTCTTCTCCCAGTGCAGACAGCATAATAATCGGAGTGGTTGAAAAAACGCGTATCTGCTCCGCGGCAGAAAAACCATCGAGATGTGGCATCATAATGTCCATAATGATGATATCAAACTCGTTGTTTTTGCACATAGAAACAGCCTGCAAGCCGTTTTCTGCTTCAAAAACCTCGTGTCCTTCAAATATTGCATATTTTTTGATGAGCTCTCTGATTCGAAACTCATCATCAACTACCAGTAATCTGCCCATATTATGCCTCCTTTGCAGTTTAACTTTACACTGCCAATGTGACGGTTTTATGTTGAAATGGTAAAATGTATATTTTGATTATATCATTGTTGCTGTGCTAACGCAAACTCAACATTATTTTCGCTGAAAATCCCGCTATTTTAGAAACAAAAAGGCAGATGCAATCTTTTTAGGAAGCATCTGCCTTTAATATGTGAGTAAATTGTTGATATATTTTTGCGAAACAACACGAAATAGCGCAACGCATCACATTTTGCTCATATACTCGTCAACGATGTCCGCTGCAATTTTTACAAGGTCTTTGCATGGACGCTTTTTGTAGTACTCGTTTGTTCTGTTTTCGGGTTTTGGGTCGCTCTTTTTTTCTGTCAGCCCAAGCAACTCTTTGCAGATAATTGAGCCGTTTTCATCTTCAAAGCTTTTTGCCATAGCCTGAATATGAGAGTACAGCTCCATTTTTGATGCGTTGTCAGTTGGCGAAGTATATCCGTGTTTCATATCAAAAACCATGAACATACCGCTGACTGCACCACAGACTTCTCTGAGTCTGCCCATACCTCCGCCGAATCCTGACGAAAGTTTCATAGCTGTGTCGAACTCAAGACCGAAATCCTCGCAAAATGCACCGAAAACTGCCTGAGCACAGTTGTAGCCCTCTAAAAACAGGGCCTGAGCTTTTTCGCCTTTTGTCATAAAAGCACCTTCTGTTGTGATATTTTTGCGTTTTGAATAAGTGAATAAAAACATAAAGACCGTCATAGGGAGACACTTCATAAAGAAGTATTCTCCCTACTTTCTTTTTGTATAAAAACTGATACTTTCAGTTTGAAAGTGTCATAATGGGTTACATACTTTCAGAAAGGTAAATACTTGCCAAAAATAACATTTATTTTTCGGTGTGAAAAAGTGATATCGCAAACAAAAAGTTTGCAGTGATATTTTTGCCTTACGGTAAAAGTGATATAAAAGCCTACGGCTTTTGTGATATTATATTCGCTATAAAACTCGGCGTAGCCGAATATCACACGGCATAGCCGTATATCACTGCGTAGCAATATCACTCGCCGTAAGATGAATATAACTGAGGCGCACTTCCTTGCGGAGTGCGCCTCTAAAGACGGTCTTTATAATAAAAGATTATAGATTAGTTGAATTATGCAAGACCTGCCATAATGAGCTGGATAGCTGTAGCGTCCATGATTGACATCTCGCCGTCGCCATCTACGTCAGCAGCCTTAGCAGCATCGCCTGTTGGAGCATCAATAAGACCTGCCATGATGAGCTGGATAGCTGTAGCGTCCATGATTGACATCTCGCCGTCACCATCAACGTCGCCTAAAACGTATGTAGGCTCAGATGGCTGTGTTGGCTGTGACTCAGGTTCTGTTGGCTGTGTCTCTGGCTCTGTTGGCTGTGATTCAGGCTCTGTAGGGATCTCCTGCTTGCCAACGTGGTTGCCATCAGCGTCGAAGTGGTCGTCACGCAGACAGTTTGTGTCGTTGCCGTCCTTTGTGAAGCCGTAGCAGCCGTTGCCGTAGTAGTAGTACCACTCACCGCCGCATGTCTGCTTCT
>JAZSHE010000095.1:0-42023 GCA_045533085.1 Ruminococcus sp. | reverse complement strand
ACCGCTTGGCCTCCGACTTGTCTTTCCTGTCTTTTGATTCACAACATAATTACGAAAACTTACCGCATCATCGTAATCACAGGATAACCAAAAAAACCTATCCTCAATAATTTCCATATTAATAACATACAAGTATTTCTGACCTTCTGGTTGATAAGTCTTCATTCCTATCTCACAAGCATATTTAAGATCATTTATATTTACATCCCTTATGCCATCAACCCTTAAAAGAAAAGTCCCAAATGTCATAAATTCACTTCATTTCCTTTTCACAAATATTGTGTGAAGAAGTTATGCAATTTAGCTTTCTTCCCCTTATGTTTCATACAATAATAACATTTCCAAAGGCAATACGAGCATTGCCTTTGGAAACTCTTTTGATCGCAAAGAAATATATGTTAATCTGCAATCACATTAATAAAAGTTATATAGGTTATATAGTCTATATACACATCAATGCTTATCAGCCTTATGTTTTGCTAAGGTTTTCCCTGCTTTGCTTTTAGCTGACTTTGAGGAGCTTTTTGTTGCTAAAGTCTTTCCTGCTTTACCAACTTTTCCTCCATGATGAACTGCCATTTAATCACCCCTTGTGCGCATTTGGACAGCAAACTGCACAACCATCTGCGTCTGAGTATATCTTCTTCGCCTCTTTTACTGCATCGATCTCGTTATCAAAATATCCAACATATGTTTTGCTGGCAATTTCAAGATCTTTTGCATGTTGCTCTGTATGAACTTCATGATGAAGTCCAGGATTCTTTGTTTGATCATCATTCACATAATAGAACTTAGCCATATTCCCACCTCCTTTATTAAGTTTTAGTTTAAACTATATAACAATTACTTTTATTTATCCTGTAACTCAACTTGTGGATTACTAAATTTTTCTTATAGAATCAAAATCCACTTTTACATTTCCACCTAATACTGATACCGGTGCTGTTGCTGCAATACCTAATGCAACAATTCCAGTAGTTGCCAAACATAAGATAAATTTATTGTTTTCACTATTGGCATCCTTCTTCATCTTTGCTATTTCAAGCATAAGCATAATTACGGTGTGTTTCTCATCAAAAGATAAATTGTCTTTATCTAGAATTCTCTGACACTCCTGGATTGCGCAATCACATGATTCAAAAAAAGATTTCGTATTCTCCTGATTGCTTTTTAATCCCTCAGAAAGGAGTCCTTTATATTCCAACAATATCTCTTTCATAGTTTTTGCAAAGTCAGGAAATTGATCTAATGCTTTTTTCGCTACTTCAGGATCCATCTTATCTAGCATTGATGCCATCTCTATCACTTTGTCTTTAGTTAACTGTCTAAAATTATCGATTCCCAGTTTATCTAAGACTTTTTTCTCTGTTAATGCTCTACCCATACTAAATCCTCCAAGATAATTGATGTTCTATATTTTTATATCTAAATTATAATCTTATAGTTCATGGAAGTAATTAACTGTATCCGCAAAAATGCAATAGATATATTCACAACTTTTGCAAATTAGTGTTGTCTTCTTTGCATTCTTCTTTTTCAACTATCTCAACATGTACACCTAACCTTTCAGCGTACTCTGGATCTTTCTTTTGTTTCTCTAGTAATCTCAAAGCTAAAACCCTTTCTCTTACTGTCATTTAGATCACCCTTTTTGTGTAAATTCAATTTTTCTCACTTATATATTAACTTTTAAAAACACAATTTTTAATCACAAACATTGCAAAATAACCATCTATATTCATACAAAAGCTGCAAAATAAAACAGCGTTCCAGTAGACAACTGAAACGCCGCAATCTATAACCTTATTTGTTTTCGTTCTTTGCTCTCTCACACCAAAGTTGAATTGATTCGACCGCCATAGAAATATGCTCTAACTCTTTCTCGATTTTCTCGAAATCTTCAATTTCGTCACTCTGGATTTTACCATCTGCAAGTATTTCCATAAGACGCATTTTGTTAGAGTTAACTGCTTCTAAAGATAAAAGCATATTCACCAATAATTCATGTATATTGCTGTTCATTTTAACCTGCGGCGCATCTATCTTTCCGATAGGACACTCGTGAGTACAATAATAGTTTCTAAGTTCAGGTTTGTTGTAAGCTTTTGACATAGCAAGAACATCAGCCGGCTGAAGACTAACATCACCATTTTCCAATCTCACAAGTCTATACTCTTCTATATAACCTGTCATTAAGTCAGCTGCTTGAGCTCTGCTATACCCCTTTCCCTCTCGAACTAACTGATAAATGCTTTTATTCTCTTTAGTAGATGATTTCCCCATAATTAAACCTCTTTGACATAATCTATGACAATTTTTTTAATTATAACATCATTTAATCCAAGTAGCAACTAAATCAGCACACCATTACAGTGGTCAATTTCATGTTGTATGATCTGTGCAGTAAATCCGGTGTAGGTTTTAGTCAACTGTAGGAATTTTTCGTTCTGGTAGCGGACTTTAATGCTTTGATAACGCTTACACGGACGAGGGCCGCCAAGAAGTGATAGACAGCCTTCCTCAGTGTTATATTCACCGCTACACTTGATAATTTCAGGATTGAACATAACGGTGTATTTACCGTTATCATCAAAGGCGATGATACGCTTGCGCACACCTATCATATTAGCAGCCATACCAACACAGCTTGCACGATTTGCTATCAGCGTATCAAGCAAATCCTGTGCCACCTGTAAATCTTCTTTTGTTGCTTTCTCTGACTTCCCGCTCAAAAACAGCGGGTCGTTAATAACTTGTTGAATCATATATTCTCCTTAATTCAATATAAAATTAATATTTAACTACCACATCTTGTGTTTGGATACAACGTTATTCATAATACTTTATAAATACTTTCTGCAATTCTTCTAATCACTGGTACAACTACACTATTGCCGCACTGTTTATATGCACTAGCCATTGGAATTTTTGGAAACCGATAGTCCTTAGGGAAGCCTTGTAAAGCAAGACACTCATACGGTGTTATCTTTCTTATACCATAATCATCAAGTATAATCGGCACCCTATCAGGGAATGTTCCCATATTAGCAGTAAGTGTAGGACATATATAATGAGCTTTACGAGAAACCCCTGAGTCATAAATTTTATAAAGAGCATTTTTATCTATTACAATTCTCTGTAATGCTTCGTAATAATAGCTAGAGCCTGTGTAATAATAACAGCTACTGTGTTTTATGTTACGAACCAAAATATCATTCAACTTCACTGTAAGTGGTATCTTTTCAGGGAACTCAAACTTTTCACAAGCAGATTCATCTTGAAATGCTACTATAAAAACCCTAGTTCTCTGCTGTGGTACATTTCCGTACTCTAAGGAATCCATCAACTGATACCGCAGTTTGTATCCTTGTGGAGCTAATGCATTATAAACTGTCAAAAATGATTTACCTTCATCGTGTTCTATTAAATTTGCAACATTTTCAAGAAAAATCACCTTAGGCTTCCTAGCTTCAGCAATACGAGCAATCTCAAAAAACAGATTACCTCTCGCATCATTGAAGCCCTTACGAAAACCCATTATTGAAAACGGTTGGCAAGGAAATCCTGCTACCAAAACATCAAAACCAGGTATTTGCGCTATATCCACTTTTCTAATATCTCTTTCCACAAGGTGTTCCGCTCCTAGATTGTGTCGATATGTTGTTGCAGCATCTTTATCAAACTCATTTGCCCACACGATCTCAAACCCAGCCTGAATGAAACCTAGATCGATACCACCTATTCCGCTAAACAAACTACATACTTTCATGATAAATACCTCAACTGAGTTTTAAAGTTAATTTTTTTAAACTCAAGTATTTTTGCGCTACTAAGCAAAAATAATATATTGCAATTATAAACCAAATGGTTTATAATACAAAACAATGTGATATAAGGTGGTAGCAAAATGAATACATCAGATATGATTAAAGAATTATGTCACAAGAAAAAGATAAGCGTTTCAGAATTAGCTAGAAGGATTGGTCAAACACCACAAAATTTTAGCAAGAAAATAAAACGTGATACTGTTTCTTTGACAGAACTTAAACAGATAGCCAATGTTATGGGGGTTATTTTTGAACAATCATTTATTTTTCCAGATGGAGATACTATAAAACTGGATACAAAATAAAAATATAACTTGACATTAACTATATTTAGAGTGATATATATGTAAAAAAACAAGGAGGAGCTACGCAGTGGCAAATTTAAGTAGAAGTGAACAAATTACTCATGTAAGAGAAAAACTAGACATTACTAGAAAAGAATTTGCCGATTCTTTAGGGTTATCTAAAGAGGAAGAAAAAAAACTAAAGCTATGGGAAACTGGAGCAGAAAATATTCCAGAAACCGTTTACAAAAAAATCATATCCTACCCGACAGAACCTCCATTTAAGGATAGCCCTAAATCAACATTTAGATTTACTCAAATCGATTTGTTCGCAGGTATCGGTGGTATCAGACAAGGGTTTCAAAGATGTGGCGGTAAAACTGTGTTTTCATCAGAGTGGGATAAATTTGCACAAAAAACTTATAGGGTAAATTATGGTGAAATCCCAGCAGGAGATATTACAAAAATTGATCCTGCAGAAATACCAGACCACGATATTTTATTAGCAGGCTTTCCTTGCCAACCTTTTTCTCAGGCTGGACTAAAAAAGGGTTTTGAAGATGCACGAGGAACATTATTTTTTAATATAGCAAGCATATTAAAATTAAAAAGGCCAAAAGCATTTATGTTAGAAAACGTTAAGCAGCTGAGAGGTCATGATAAAGGAAACACTATAAAAGTAATATTAAGTATCTTAGATGAACTGAATTATTATGTTCCTGAGCCAGAGGTTTTAAATGCCTATCATTTTGGAAGTCCACAGAACAGAGAGCGAATTATTATTGTGGGTTTTAACAAAGATTTATTACCCAATAAATATGACACATTTGTATATCCTAAAGGTAAAATTGATGAGTCGGTTTGTGTTGGTAACATTTTAGAAAATAATGTACCAGACAGATTCACTATCTCCGACAAATTATATCAAGGTCATTTGGGTAGAAAACAGCTGCACAAAAGAAAAGGTAATGGATTTGGCTTTTGTCTGTTTAATGAAAACAGCAAATACACCAGTACAATCAGTGCTAGATATTATAAAGATGGAAGTGAAGCATTAATAGAACAAATCGGTAAGAATCCTAGAATGTTAACACCTAGAGAGTGTGCTCGATTGCAAGGTTTTCCAGAAGAGTTCATAATTCCAGTATCTAATGCACAAGCGTACAAACAGTTTGGAAATTCTGTTTGCATTAATGTAATTGAGGCAGTTGCAAAACAAATGGTAGAATACATGGAAAAATACAACTTGATATAAACATATAAAATAGAGGGGGTTACCCTCTATTTTTTGCGTTAATAAACTCTGAAACTGTTATCAGTTGTTTTTCTATATATTCATCCAACAAAGCATCTTCTTGGGTCAAAATGTAACCACTAAATTCGTCAATTAAAACCCAAGTGTTATAAAGTTTTTTATAAACTTTTTTAGGAACGTTATCATCCAAGAGACATATAAATGTTATCTGATTAACAACATCTACAGCTAGATTTGAAAAATCATCTTCTGTTAACGTATTTGAGACTAAAACGAAGTCACCTAGTACATGCGAAAGTCCAATACATGTATCTTTTAGTTTGCAGCCATAACAGGCTATAGGGTTCACTCCTCGTAGTTTTTTATTTCCAATAACACCGTATCTTTGACACCATAAAATGTCAAAAAAGTTCTTCATATTAGTTTTGTTGGATTGGCTTGCAAGCCAGATAACTCTTTCAACTTTCCCTAACCCACTAAAAGAGTCATAAAAATTCGAGCGACTGTCTATACCTAATGGATACATATAAAATGTTTCAATCCAAGTATCAACAGGGATGATTTCATCTTTTCCAAAACCCTGTTGCAAAATACAAGCAATAACTTTTTCTGAATATCCTTTTAATTTATTTCCGCTGTCATAGAAAGTTTTGAAAAAGTTTTTGGTCCACATTCTATAATCGGTATGTTCTATATTCAAATATGCACTTATGAAATAAGCCGCCCTCCATGGGTGTCGATTAAAAGCATCAACTAACTGTTCAGCAAAAAACTTATCTTCTTCGTTAAAAACACCGGTAGAATACAAACGATTGCTAACACTATTGATAAAATCATCCTTATTCTGTTTCCAAGCTCTAGGCATAACCTTGAATGAAACATTCTCAATAGTAACTTCACGTGTAAATTCAGCATTGAACAGTTTTTTTATAGCAGTATACAATTTTAAAAATGTTGGAAAATCTGAATAATCACTGTTTCTAACATCAATATATGTAGGAATCACATAGTACTCCAAATGGCTCCAGTCAGAAGGGAATTGAACTTCTTCTCCAAAAGCACTCATAAAATTATATAGCATACGCATTTCACTTTGACGACCTGTCTTAGGTTGCCAAGCAGACACAAAGCGCGGAATAGAATATATTTCCTCATAATAGCGTCCAAATGGAATAGCGGAACCGTATGACATCTCAATATATTTCCATAAATCAGTCATAAGGTTTTCATGCTGTTCATTTCCATTACAACAGTTGATTATCGTATTTACTGAAATCTTGTTTTTTATACCTATTCTTTCTTGAATTTCCTCTTGTAGTGTTAAAGACACCTCAGAATCACAGGATGGATTAATATTGCAAAGAACATAAAAATACGCATCGCAAAAATTATCTTTAATATCATAACTCACAGATACAGGACAAGCAACAAGCCTTCCAGATGATATTTTCTTGTGAATATACATTATCGGGAATTGAGGTAAATCTGGGTAATATAATTCAATCTTGGGAATCCACTGTAACGGTACATTTGGAATTGTAATGGTTATTGTGTATTTTAAACTAAACATATAAATGTCACCTTATATTATTCGTAACGCTCAACGATTAAACTATCCCAATATGTATTGTTTGCTCTCCACTGGGAATATGGTCTTTTATTTCCTTGATACATACCGCTATCAAAAAAGACTATTCCTCGCTTCACCAAATCAATCCAGTCTAAATAATTAAAAGGATTCCCAAAGCAGATTTGATAATACTTTCCTGATGAATCAGTTTTACAGGTAAACCAACCTTTATCGTTAAATTTGTCTTCAAGCTTTCTTTTTAGACATTTGTCCGTTGCCGAGTTCGTAGGTGAGTGTGTACCAAACCAGCGAGCAAGTTCTAAATCATCTACTTGCAACTCCACTGGGACAATAGAAGATTTATCAGGACGTGTATCTTTATTGTATGAATAACGAGCTGTAATATCTAAATTCTCTTCAATTACTAAAATCTGTCCGAAGTCATTATAAACACCTATTTTAGGAACTGGGCTACCTGACCAAGAGTATCTGTTATTCTTCTGTGCATTAGGTTTACCAAAAATACTGCAAAACGCATCTTGCTTTTCATAACTAGCAGTTCCTCTAAAGAGGTGCACATACGGACCATGTTTAAAAATATACCTATTAGCAGACCAATCTCCAAAAGTAGTTTTACTGGTTGTTTCGTTTTTCAATTCATAACCTAAAATATCTGCAGTATTGCTTGCGTTTGCATGGATACAAAACTGTTCTTCAAGCCAGTGACCTTTACGTCCATCATGTCTGATATTTCTACCAGACACATCTGGAGTTTTCCCTTTTACATTTCGTCTAAAAATGTTAATAAGCTCCATTTTATTATCATCCATCTCTTTTACCTCCTGAGCATTGGTTTCAAATAATTTGCTGAAAATATTCTCTAATACAGGAACAACAATGCTGTTACCAGCTTGTTTATATAGGCTAGTATTACTAACTAGACTGCTCGCCTTCTTAAAATCGGAATCTGATACTCCCATAAAGCGCCACGCTTCTAAAGGGGTTAGCCTTCGTGCAGGATATCTACCTTCGCTATTCATTGGACCTGAAACGACTTGTCTACGATGCTTCTCCAAAAAGCTTTTCAGAAAAGTCCCCTTCCAGTAATTTGAGTCTAAGCAATATATGTAATCTTGCTTAATCGGAACATCGGTACACTGATTGTTTTTCAGGTAAAAGTTATCCGGAACATTTTCTTCCAGCAAATCATTCATAAACAGATTTAATCTCTTTGCTTTAGGAAAAGAAAAGCCTTTTTTATCATCCAGAATACTTATACAAAAAACTCGTTCTCTATTCTGCGGAATACCGAAATCTCTAGCATTGAGAATGTCCCAATAATTTTTATAGCCAAGGGATTCAAGATAATCTAGAAACCTTATAAAGTTAGCTTTATGATTTTTGCCAACCAAGTTTTTAACATTCTCCATCATTAAATATTTAGGTTTTTTAGCACTAATAATTTTGCAACACTCCCAAAGGAGTGAGGATCGTGTCCCTGACTGCTGATCTAAACCAAATTGATAACCTGCAACAGAAATATCCTGACAAGGAAATGAATAAGTAAAAAAATCAAAATCAGGTAATGTGCTCGGATCTATAATTCGTATGTCACCATAATTCTTACTTAAAACATTAGCTAAATACATATCTATTAGCTTACTACCTTTTAAGTATGCAGCTTTGTTATTAAAGGTTTTATAATCTAGCGGAACATTTATACTCTGCAAATGTTCTCGCATTTCATTTTCTGTAATTGCTGGTGTTGTATTTCTTTTTTCTAATAGGCCGCAATGTATTGCTGCATATGATAGGAGAACATCTCCGTCAATCTCAGAAATCCCTACTACTTCATGAGGGATCCCACAGCGTTTCAATGCTAAGCGTTGACTTCCATATCCAGCAAAAGCTTCAAACACCCTGATCATCATTAAACCTTCTTACATATATGTTCTGGAAATATATCATTAAGATTATTGATTATTTTATCATCAATTATTATTGTATTGCTTTTTACATAATTTGATAAAAGTTCATTATTCTCTAATAAAACATAGGATTGAGGAGCCACAAAGTTTGTTACATTATCACGTAGTTCTTTTAGAGTGATAGGCTGTATTTTTTGTATTCCAATTATTTCTGCACCATATCGGTAATTTTGTGAATAATCCAAAATTCGTTTGGTAACCTCAATGTTTGAGGCATATTCTGTTTTCCAATCTTCTAACGCATGTTTCTTACCGAAATATATGATAGCACATATGGCCTTTACAGGTTTACTAACGTACATATAAGCATAATCACAATCCTTGGGAAACGTACGTCTGTATTCAATTAGCTTTTTTTGAGCTATTATTTTTTCATAAATACAAGGCCAAAAACTCATTATTGGAATCATCATAAGCATCCTTTCGTTATGTTTAAGATGTAGTATACAGTAAATCTCTACACCATATAAGCAAATCAATCCTCTATGCATACATGTATCATTATATCATACAAAAACAGTTCTTTCTACACACAGAATTTATATTGTGGTGTGATTTCATTTAATATTATATACTAACCAATGTACAATAAAACGGACCCTAAAAACACATAATCGTTACGTTAATTGTAAAAGTAAACACAAGTTTAAGCCTTAATTCACTCTTACATACTAGATATTGATATTAAAAAATAGCAATCAGTTTTTAAATCCAAGCATGCTGTCAAGATTATCCACTAAAAATTCTTGTGCTTTCTTATCATATATAGTAACAACATATTCACCTCTAGGACCTATTCTAGTTTCTGTGGTAATACCGATTGCTATACCGTGCTCTGTGGGACGCTTTGTTGTTTTACCATCAGGTTTAGTCATCTCATAAAGCATATCAATGGAAATTAACCACTCTGTGATATTTCTATGCGTTAATTTTTTCATATCTTCATTGGTAATAAGCTCATTAAAACGCTTAGTAATTTCACTAACAGGGATAGAAGTATCAGAATACTCGAATTTCATTCTTTCCTCCGATGTAAGATTAAACGGGATTTTTGCAGTCTTTTTCTTTATTCCACTTTTTCAACAACTTGTCTGAGCACATCTGACACAAAGAATAAGCATCTAGAAATTCTGACATTATTAATCATATCATCTTCCTTAATCTGCGAATCGTCAATCGGGTTTATTCCATTTGCAAGTTTATCTATAAATGATTTAGCGTACTCAATTTTCTCTATCTCTGTCATTCCAATTCCTCCTAGCACAAACCAATAGAACATTTGTTCTTTAGTATAATTGTATTAAATTTGTTATGAATTGTCAATGGAGAACTTAAGTTTTTGAAATAAGCTTTATTCTTTGATTAATGCAGATCAGAATTTGAGCGTTAGCACTTTCTAATCTCTAAACAAATCTTGGTATTCAACTCTTAATATTCCGTCATCGATGCTTTAATAACGCAATCTACCAGCAAACCCGATATAATTCACAATCAGCTCCTGATGCAGTGCATAGTAATCATCTAATGGTTTCTTAGTCGGTCTTTTACCATCGCCAAATAAAAAGCATTCTTTTTCGGCTATTTTGAGAAAATCACGAGCTAACGCTTTTGATGGTGTATACAAATACACTGGTCTTGTTTCTTTCATCACTAACTCTTTGAGTGATTTCATAAAATATTACTCCTTTTAAAATTTTATTCTAAAAGAGGGCAAAAAGAAACGAACTCATCGTTACCGACAGGCTCGTGAGATGATCCTATCGGTCAAGCTTTAGCCACTTACATATTACACTAGACTTTCACGGACTACTTATAGGTTATGTTTTAATTAAATTATTACAATGATACAATTTGTATCTCATAAACAGAACTCAAAACCGCCTCATGCATTCGCATAAGACGGTCTTAATTAACATTTGGTATAAGGATTTTTGATTTTTATTATCTATTAGGCTATAATGTCTATAGCCTCCACTAAACTCTTGGCGTATCTCTTTGCGGCGGTTTCAACCGCATCTTTTGTAATAGCCAAGCTCAAATACACTATTTGAAATAGGTGTATGCTTACGAGTAGTAGCATCTCAAAATTGCTTGGTTTGAAAGAATCAAAGTGTGGACATAATACCATTATCACCAAGGCAAAGACAGCTACACAATTCAGGATAATTCCTGCCTTTTTTAAATTAAACATATTTCTGTAATAACCATAATTTGTATTTTCTTCGTGAATTAGATAAAAGGTATTTTTATCTCTGGTTTTCGAGCGCAACCACACTACTGCACTCTCACATAAGTCGTCTGTAATTTTATTATTCCATTCTGATTTCTGGCAACTAAAATCCAAAAATTCAGGTTCAAATGTCGCTAATTTTCTATAGTATCGCATTCTGGTTATGTCCGACAACTGAGATTTTACATTTAGAAGCTTTGCTGCAGTTACATAATTTTCTCTAAAACACTTGTCTTTCGGACGACTAAGATTTAATATGCTTTGAAATATAATTACTAACAAAGCAACTGCAAAAAGATTTTCTGTAACAGTAAACTTACTACTAAAAATAATCAGCCAGTCAACAAAAAAGGGTATGATAAAAAATAATACTACGCTTATTCTGGCTCTGATATTATAGGAATCAAAGATATCTAACTTCATCACGAAACCCTCCTATACGCAAAATTGACTTTTTCTTCAAATGGAAGGTCTGCATTATTAAGCAACTCAAGTTCAGACTGTGTTACATCAAACGGCATATTAAACTGTTCGCCTTTATAACATACCACATACCCATCTTTATTGACTTTGCAGTAATACAGATTTTTCTGCCCTTTTAGTACTGACTTGTATCCGAATAAATCGCAGGATGTCACGACCTTTATGTCGTTCTTAATCCCTTCTCCAAAAATTGAAAAGAAAAGTCCTATCCAATAATTGTGGCCATACAAGAGAATTATGTGGTCATCACAAAGAGGAAAACTTTGTAGCTCAATAAAAGCCTGATTTCTATCAACCACAATGAAATTCGTCTTAAAAACCGAGTTTAAATACTCCTGCCGAGCTTTGAGTTCGTGTTCAAAACAAGATTGAATGAGGTATCTCATCTATAAAACCACCCCATTCCAGTAATTCCCAAAACTCTTCCTACCTTAAGGTTCCCTTGACTGTTGTCCGGGTAAGTTATATCACCGTTAATAGTACTTTTTATTTGTTTGCCCGCTTTTTTTAACTTATCAGAGCCACCATTTGTGTTGCCAGTATTGTCACTGACTAAATACACTGTATCAAATTCTGTTTTCTTTTCGTCAAAAATAAGCTCAGCTGTTTCGGCCTTACCGTGATGAGGTAATTGAATAACCTTATAATCACATAGTTTATCTTTAATTGATTCAAAAGAAGCATCACCACATAGTAATACCTTTTTGTCTTTTAATTCAACCGATACCTGAACGCTGGCTGCATTATATGCTGTCTCAGTATCTATGGTATCTCCTTCGCTGTTATCCAACTCTTTAGTTACAACTGTTAAGGCATAATCTTTATCAGGTCCGACAATCTCAACCCCTGAAACTATCTCTCCTAATTCTATTGCATCCACTAGTTCTACCTTCCCACTTAAACTTGCGATATTATCATAATCTTTCTTTATACGGTCACCTAGTGATTTGTTTGTAACCCTACCATCGTCAAGTAACTTGTCTATATCAGTTTTATGTTTCAAAAATAACTGTGTATAGATTTTGGATAACAACTGTTTTTCCACGAGATATTCAATCCCTTTAAAATGGTCTGAATCGTTATGTGAAAGAACTGCAATGGCTTGGTCATAATTATGTTCACACATATACTCTTCTACTCGCTTTGCGTGTTCCTCACAACCGCAATCGTATATTACCAAATCACTGCCGGTATCAATTATAATACAATCTCCGTAGTTGGGACCTTGTGGCTCATAATTTTTTGAGCTCAAAAATTTAATATTAGTCATTAATGACCCTCCTTTAGTTTTACCTCCTAATTACCAAATGTTGAAACAAGTATATCACACAACTATAAAAAAGCAAGTATTTTTAGAGAATTTGTAAGCAAAACTTACAATAATTTACATTTTATTCATTTTTCGACGTATTTTTCTAGACAAACGTGTTTTTGTATGATATAATTTTCGCCGGAGGGATTATAATGTTCACATCAATCCATTTGCAAAATTATAAAACATTTACTGATACAACTATAGAATTATCTTCAAATAGTACAAAAGCAAAAAATCTTGTACTACTATATGGTGAAAACGGCGCAGGTAAATCAAATTTTGCTTCAATTTTTCTTTGCTTTGCTGATTTAATCCGCACCATGGATGTCAGAGATATGTTTCAAGAATTAATGGAAAACTACAAAGAAGCCGCTCAGCACGAGGGCTTTCTTGAAATGCTAAAGAGTAGATTTAAAGATATTGAAACTATTATTAAGGATTCCAGAACTATAGATTCAACTGGTAATCTGCTGATGGAGTTTTCATTCATCATAAACGGTAAAAAAGGAAAGTATCTAATCGAAACGGACAATAAAGAAATTGTACATGAAAGATTGGAATATACCCTTGAAAAAAATAAGGGACTATACTTTGATATATCACAAACCTACACTAAATTAAACGAAAAAATATTTATAAACAAAACACTTTTGGCTGATATTAAAATAAATATAGAAAAATATTGGGGCAAGCATTCACTGCTCGCTATTATTTATCATGAGTTCTCAGATAAATCAAGTAAGTTTTTAGAGGGAGCTTTTTCAGAACATTTTTCTATTTGTTTAGAAGAATTTTTCGTACTCTCTTGCCGTGTCAAAAAAGCTGATTCCCCTGAATACGGAGTTTTAGGACTAGCTCATCCGATTCTCGCTAGATTAGAATCCGGAACTATACATGAACAAGACATCTCTCAGCTGGATAAAGCTGAAAAAATGTTGAACAAATTTTTAACTAAAGTAAACCCAAACATCAAAAAGGTTTACTATAAGCGTAAAACAAGGAAGGATAAAATTTCGTACGAGTTATATACTCGACAAGCCATATCTGGCACCGTGAAAGACATTGATTTTTCACTTGAATCGACAGGTACTCATAATCTATTAGAATTACTCCCTTTCTTTATTAACGCATCTAAAGGTCACACGGTTATAATTGATGAACTCGATAATGGTATTCACGACTTATTGGTACAGTATTTGTTGGAAGACACTTTTAGTGAACTTTCAGGGCAATTAATAATTACCACACACAATACACACATCATGAGTTCGTCCATTTTACCTTCTAGTTCCTTCTATACTATCAAAAAGGATGATAATGGTACTCGAACAATAAAGTGTATCACAGCTCAAGAAGAACGAGTTCACCCTTACCATAATAAACAGCATAGATACATAACTGGAGAATATGAGGCCGTTCCAGCAAAATTAAATCTTTCTATCAAAGAGCTGTCTAGTATACTAGATTAAACTTTTATTGTTTAGTATCTATTCTTTGGTTACAGCAGGTCAGATTTTGAGGTGGTAAACTGCTTGACTTAATGTATATTCTAAGCTAATATACAACAAACAAGTACTCCCTGAGGAGGTGTTTTTTGAACACATTCTCAGGGAGTTTTTACGACCACAGTTTGTCCCACTTCTGGAATTGGAGTACATGGAAACAGTGTAGATAAGAGTGCTAAAGAGTATGCTTTCGTGTAGCAAAGACCACTATATGTAGTGGTTAGGGTCAGAAACAAGCGGAATATATTGTTCTTTCCGTCTTTGGGACCAGGATACCGCAGGTTCAAGTCCTGTCACCTCGACCATGGAAAATAGCGGATACCCATTTGGGTATCTTCTTTTCTATTTGTCTTGAGAGGTGACAGTGACTTGAAGGCGAGCGTGCCGAGGAGATGTGGAACGCATCGACGAAGGTAAAAACGCTACAGTGTAGCGTTTTTAGGGAGAGCAAAGATGAAACTTTTATGCTCACACAATAGGGGGAAAGACGAGGTATCTTTCTCTGTTTTATTCATCGTATGTCACCTCGACCACAAACCGACCTATACAGGTCGGTTTTTTGTTTTTAAAACTTGTTGATTTTCATTAAGATTTTAATGATAGCAATTCGTTCAAAAAACACCAACGACTACAGTTTGTCCCACTTCCAGAAGAATTGCTAGAATTTTGACCACATTTTGAATTCTTATTTTGAGTTATTCGATAAAGTCAAAATAATTTTAAAATATAACTAAATTTATTTTGAGATAAAAAATATTTTGAATATTTTTCCTGATGCACAAAAGCACTGAAGCTCATAAAAACTTCAGTGCTTTATCTTTGTTTACTGTGAATCAGATTTTTAGGTATCCATCTTAGAAATCACAACACTTTTATCTTTTGCCATTATATCACCAATATCCAAATTCATGTATATCAAGTTGATTGTAACACGCTACACCTGAAATCTCAATAATTTGAAACCTCTAGTAATTCAAGTTTTTAGTTTCAGCTGTTGTGTTTATTACCAAGCTGATAAAACGCAACCGCAGAAGCTGCAGCAACATTCAACGAATCCACGCCGTGATACATTGGTATTTTTTACGGTAAAATCGCAATCAGATATAGTTTTGTCAGAAAGTCCGTCGCCCTCTGTGCCCATAATGATTGCAAGTTTATTTTCATTCATCAGCATCGGGTCATCGATAGAAAGAGAATTGTCTTTAAGTGCCATTGCTACTGTTTTAAATCCGAGGTCTTTGATTTCGTCAAGACAATCGTCGTCTAAAAATGTCCAGTCAATCTGAAACACAGTGCCCATACTCACTCTTGCCGAGCGTCTGTACAAAGGATCTGAACATCCCGCAGTAAGGATTACTGCGTCCATTCCCAGTGCAGCAGCTGAGCGGATTATGGCACCCACATTGGTAGGATTCATAACCTTGTCCAGTATAACAATTCTACTTTTGTTTTCGCAGATTTCTTTTACTTTTAAAAGCGGTTTTCGTTTCATAGCACAGAGCATACCTCGAGTCAGCTTGAAACCCGTCAGTTGTGTAAGAACATCAAACTCTGCACAAAAAATCGGAACATCTTTTATTCTGGAAAGAATCTGTTTACCTTCGCCCTCAATATGCCTTTTCTCCATAAGGCAGGATACAGGCCCATACCCTGCGTCAAGAGCACGCTCTATTACCTTTGGGCTTTCCGCTATAAACATGCCTTTTTCGGGAAACTCTCTGTTTAAAAGCTGAACTTCAGTCAACCGTGCATATACATCAAGCTCAGGAGCGAGGAAATCTGTTATTTCTATAATATTACTCATAATATCTCCGTTACGTTAAGTCACACTGCAACTCACACTCTGAATATATCAGAGTTAAACTGCGGACTATCGTTATAATTCAATATCAATTTCGTACTCATCATCGATGAGGATATAATTCACTTTGTGCTTTTGAGCAAGCTCTAAAAAACGAGCGTTGTCTTCTAATACACATAACTGTGTACAATCCTCATCGTCCAAGCGGTTTTCGATAACACTTGCATATTTCTTTATGTCAGCAAAATGATTTTTGATATAGCTTTCACTTAACACAAGGCAATAGTACCTGATATATTCAAGGTATTCTTTTTCGAAATCTTTCGCAAAGTCAAAAGGAATATAGCAACCCTCAACAATAAGATTCTGTTTGTTCTCTATGGCGGTTTTAATCATTTCACGAACGATAGGCCATAGGTAAGCTGTGAGATCAGCATCATCACTCATTGGAGTAAGTTTCGTGTTACCGCTACGGATTAAGCCCATTTTCAAATGGTCTATTGATAAGTACGGATATTTATATTTTTCAAGCAATTTTTGTGCAAGTGCCGTCTTTCCTGTATGTGACGCACCAGTAATTAAAATAATCATTTTTCTCATCCTTGCAAATTGGAATTCTATTTATCTAAATCCCTTTAATTAAAAACATCTCCATTGGTTGTTCATAACCCTTAACATCTATTACAAACCCGCCACAATCTTTATAACCTAGTTTTCTGTAAAAATGTTGTGCATCTTCATCAACCTGTGTCGATGTCAAAACCATTCCATACCCAAGGGATTTCATATCCTTTTCCCAATGTTCCATAAGCTTTCGCCCATAACCTTTTCCTTGATGATTCCAATCAACAAACAACATAGTACAAAATGGTGTGTTATCCCAAAAAAGATTATATCGCAACAACCCTATTGGTTTATTGTCATCTAATAAAACATAGCCTCTTTTATCACGAACTTTATTTTCGAATTCTTGTTCCGGTAAATGTTTATCGAGACTATACCAAAACTCTTTATCCTCTGATTGAACATATCTGATTTCTAACATTTCTTTCACCTCGCCAAATTCAAGTTCATCTAGTTAATAATATCACACCACACCTGAAATCTCAACAACTGTGCAGAGTAAAACAAAAATGCAACATCACAGTTCAACTTTGCAATGTTGCATCTAAAATTAATTATTAACTTTTCTGTTCTTCAAATTGGTAGTTGTTATTCCAAATCAGGTTGCTGACCATCGTGAGCAAGCCATTTACATTCTGTGATTTCCATATTCGTAAATGTTGATTTGAATGATGAGTTTTCAGGGCTACACGCATAAATGCCAAAACGGATTGTACCATTACCATTCCACATATGGCATACACGCATTTGCTTGAATGTAACGCCATCTTCTGAACACTCAATACAGTAATCATCTTCACGACGACTGAATCTATACCACATCGATTTTATGTTTGCATCAATTTCAGTAGTTGCCCAATCCGAATATCCATTGTTTGTAACAACACTGCCAAGATGTTGAAATCTGTCGTTTTCATATTCAATAGAACCTTTGAGCCAGTTCTCACTATCGAGATACATTACAATTCCACATTGGTCAAATCTGCATTTGCTTTCAAACTGTGTTTTTACAGTAAATGAGAAAAACTTATCATCTGTTTCCATCTGCAACACAGGTGCATTGTCGTTTCTGAAATGATAATATGTTCTCTGCCATAAATCTGTGTGTGGATTTGTGACAATCTCGATTTTATCAGCAGATAATGAATAGTCTTTTGGTTCTCTTGTCCATTGTAATTTATTTATATCAAAACTCATATTACTTCATCCTCATAAATTGGGCTTTACTGACTATTTTTTATAACAACATCCATAATAAGATTACCGCAATATCTGCACTTATAGCACTCGTCCACAGCTCCTGTGATAGGTGCTGAGCAAGTTGGACATCTATCCTTAACTACCTTTTTAGAAAGAGCCACAACAATCTCATCATTATGCTTTTCGAAAGTACAATTAGTAAGATAACCGTTGCATATAGACGCCTTGACTAATTTCATTTTTCTTTTGGCACTTATGCAAAAATTAAGCTGGGGCAAACTACTGATTTTCACAAACGGTCTTTTAGCCTTAGCTAAAAAGTCAGAACAAAGCTGAGCCGTAAAGCAACGCCTGAGTTTGTTCACTGCTATAACAAACACAGGAATGAGTCCTAATACAATAAATATACCGAAAATCATAGAATCCATAAGGTCAGCTTTAATCAACTCAAATGAGTTCAAATGATTGCCTGGTGTAAACAATACTTCTATCAAATAATCTTCATCATTATAACGTGTAATGCAACTGTAAGCATAGAGCGTATTGATACCCATCAGTACAACAGATAATACCATCATCAAAAAATATATTACTTTTCTTATGTCCAGACCACCTTTGACATAACTCTTTGATCTGCCAAGATCGATTGCAGTATCACGAGTAATTAAGTAAAATCTATCGTCAGTAATAACCTTAGCGAAAAGGTCAGAACTTCCACAATACGAACATTCTCCGACAAAATAATCACTTTTCTCTATACTCGCACCGCAACTTTGACACTGACAGGTATACTTTTTACTATTCAACTCAATAAATTTTTTACTGCCGACATTTTTTATCTCATAATTTTTCATAATTGAAGAACGAAAAAGTGACAATTCAAAAGATACAAACGTAACGCTGTTACCAGTAATTTCTGCAAGCTCACTGTACTCAATTTTTCCATCAAGGTCAAGCTCAAAATAACTTGAATAAAAGCGAGCGTCCGAAATAAAGCGGAAAGCCACACTTGTAGCAAACAGTAAAACTGTTGCCAAAACAAGTCCGCAAACCGAATCAACAATAGCAGGCGAACCAGCAACTGTTTCGAGTCTGTCAAAGTAATAAACGATTGTTGAAATCAGTGCGTATAACGAAACAACACATTCAAGCAAACCAAACGCAAACAGCGGATAACCTATTATTTTCATTATCCTGATTCTTTTCTCATTAAGGTACATTTTCATCCACCATCTTTCTATTAAGCATCAAGCCATCAAAAATATTCATGGACATTTTGCTTATATCGTGAGGATATAATACCACACCACACCCGAAATCTCAACAACTGAACACATAGTAAAACAAAAATGCAACATCGCAGTTTCACTTTGCAATGTTGCATTTATATTTTTATTTATCTGATTTATGATTTACAATTCCAACTATTCCCAAAACAACAAATGCAATAGCCAAAACGAGTGTTATTATCCACTTCACCATGTTTTCGCCATTTATAGCTGACACGATAAACGCTACTATTGCAAGAATCCCAACTACAAGTTGAAATATAGATGCAAACAAACACCATTTGTTTTTCAATACAATTCACCTCTCAGATTACAGTTTATTGATTTGATTATATCATACCACACCACAGCTGAAACCTCAATGTTCTCTATGCCACAAACACTTAATTTCCATGAATTTTAACAACTGCTAAATACACTCCCAAAACGACAAAAGCCACCGCCAGTACATAGCATATTATACTGCCTATAAGCATCTCGCTATTTATCGCTACAGCAATGAAAATAAACTCAAGAAGTCCTATAACAAGTGCCAACAATATGTATCTGATAATTTTAGGAACCTTTCTGCTTCCTATCACTTCGGACAAAACTTCTTCAAGAATTTCCGCTATTATTTCGTCCATAATCATTTACCTCCAAAACTCAATAAAACCCATACCGCTTACGGCAACCAGAATAATAAATCTATGAAACCGAAGAACATATCAGTGAATGTTTCACTTAACTTACAGAGTTTTATAACGCTTCCCAAAATCAGATAAATGCTGATTAAACATATGATAAGACCTGCTATTCCGTCTGGTTTCTGAAATATAAACACCTCAGATACAAACACCAGTAGTCCTAAAATCAACAACGTAATATATAAATTAATTTTATTTTTCTTACTCACAAATACCCTCCGCTATTATAAATTTGCAGACTGATTTATTACACAATAAATGTCATAACCCAAGCAATCAAAGCGGAAATGAGTGGCATACCAACTAATGTAAATGTCCATTTAACCACATTTGCTTTTACTGGGATGTACGGCTTTAAATCTTCTGTTCCCTCAATGTGCCAAGCCTTTGTATGCCCTACCCAGTACAGGTCGATGAACAAGCGGTCAAACAAACCCATAATCCACAGTATAATCGACATCTGCCAGAAGCCTTCCCAGAAGCCAGAAGCTCCGTTGATAAAGTACACCATAAATGGTACTAGTGTAAACAGCGGAAGATACAAAGCAACAAACATCAAGATAAAACTTTTCTTGATTTTCTCTTTGGTTGTAAGTCCCAGTTCGACAACTCTTTTTTGCACATCATCTTCGTAAAGAGCAACTCCGCCAACAGGTCCGTTTGCTATCGCAACAACACAAACTAACAGCAAAACAAAGCACATTACGATTCCTTCTAAAACTACTAACATAATTCTCTTTCCTCTCGATATAAAAACAACCCAAGCACAGCCAAAAGCTATACTTGGGTTTACAATCAGATATATGGACTCAATGTATAGCTATTCTCTATACATGAGTCTGGCAATTTAAAACAAGCCAGACAGTTTTAAAACTGCCAGGATGTTGACTTGCTACGGAACATTACCGCTTGCTACTCCCTCATGGGTTTACCCTATGGTACACCTAAAACTAAATTTTGTCAAGAATTATCAAACACTTTTGTGTTCTATAAATTTTGGGGTTGTCAAACTGTGTTTAAGCCTTGCAGATAATGCATACTCTACTTTCTGCGGCTTTCATTGGATTTTCACATTCTGATTCATAATCTGTAATTTCGTGGGTAAAAACCACACACCATTTCATAGACAAATCAAATACATACAAATCCTCTGGTAAAAACATCTCGGGATCATACATATTTTGTTCCGCTAATCTATAAGAGTCATACCATTCCTTCTCAATCTGCTTAGCTAAGGTATGTACATCAGCTTCAGCGACAAAGTTGATAAGGTTTTCGCCTTGATAATAAACCTCTTCATCTTTCTCAGTCATAAAAAGAACAAGACCGCTGTTTTTACACAAAAAAGCTAATGCATCTTCCATAGATACGGACGGGTAATCCGGACTCATTCTATCCCACATATAGGCGTTTTTATACCATTCATTATCTATAGGATAGTCAGTTTTCGAATTTTCATCAATCCATTCTTTATGCTGAATTTTGAATTCTTCCCAAGGCATAACAAAATGACTTATAAAAGATTCTCTAATATCCATTGCATTTTCAAGAAGTCGGATATTCATATTTCAGCCGCCTCCACAAATTCAAATCTATCAAGCTAATTGTACCACAACACCTTAAATCTCAACAACTGTACATACAACAAAAATACAACATAACAAGTTTTACTTTGCAATGTTGCATTCTTTAGTAAATAGGTCTTTATATTTATCAGCTTTTGTCATCATCACCCTCCTTTAAATTCATTAGTTTTTACAGAGTTATCACAAAGGCTTTTGTAGCCCTCTCTAAATTATAATTATTTACTGAATTTTTCTTCAGTGATTACATTATAAATATTAATTATTAAATAATCCTTAAGTAATATAAAAAAAGAAATTTTTCAGTTTTAAGCATTTCGAGTTAATCTAAATCATTATGTCAATCGATATGATAACCTGTTATAGTTACCGTAGCGGTAAGATTTCCTAATTCATCGGTCACATCCACACGATAACAAGCTGTGGTTCTTCCGTCTTTGACGCAAACTGCTTTAGCAATCAGTTTTTCGCCCTTGGCTGCACACAAGAAAGAAATATCAGAATGTAATGACACACATCCAAACTTCTTCCAGTTAGCTGCAACGGCAAAAGCAAAATCCGCAAGCATAAAATACGTACCGCCCATTACTGCTCCCATAGCGTTACGATGCGAATCTGTAATAAGCAAACTGCAAGTAGCGCTATGATCACCAAATTCTTCTATAACAGCTCCGTTTTCTGTTGCGAACCTATCGCCTTCAAATATTCTTCTTACTTCTTCCAGTGTTTTAGTGTTTTCCATATATACAGCCTCTTTCTGCTTTTTAACTCAAAGTAAATAGTAGCAATATTAATAATGAAATTACGATGACAGTGAGAATTTTGCCATCAACCTTTAAGTAATTTTTCAGCAATAATTGTAGCTGACTGAACCATCTTAGGACAAAACTTAACAAACAGATTGTTTTCAACTGCGTACTGTTTGCCGTCCGATGTTGCTATATCACAGCCTAACAGTTCCTTGCAGATGTAAGAGCCGTTTTCTTTCTTGAACATTTCAAGAAACTGCACTGCGACTTCGTTTGTCATTTCTTTGCTCGCTACATCAGTAACATCAAACTGACCGTATTTTAATCCTAACGCCATCAACGCTCCAGTACAAGCTCCGCACACTTCGCCCTTGCACATACCGCCACCGAAACAAGCACCTAACTTTAACGCTTGTTCTTCACTCAATCCAAGCTCTCCTGCAAATGCCGCAAGCACAGCCTGTGAGCAATGAAACTTCTGCTCAAAATAGTAATTTGCTAATTCTATATGATTCATAAGAATTCTCCTGTCTTAAATATACTTTCTTCTGATAATCACTACACCAGTTCATCTTTAAGTCTTAAAACTCTACGCTCGATTTCAGCGATTATTTTCTTGAACTCTTCGTCGGATTTTCCTGTCGGGTCTTCTAGTCCCCAATCGTCATCAAATCCTCTTTCGATGAACGGGCAAGCCACATTACAACCCATCGAAATTGCTACATCTACGCTTGGTATATCCGTAATCAACTTTGAATACTGTGTCTGCTCCATATCAATTTTGTACAGCTCTTTCATAATGCGAACTGCGTCCTGATTGATTTGAGGTTTCGTTTCAGTTCCTGCAGAATATGACTCGAACACGTCACTTGCCAAGTGCTTTCCCAAAGCTTCTGCAATCTGACTACGACAAGAATTATGCACGCAGATAAACGCCACCTTTTTCTTCGGCTTTTTATAAAACGGACACTTTTCTTTGATGCATTGTGCGTTCTTTTCGCTGAAATGACATTCAATGCTACCGCTTTCTAACTGCACATCGTAGTTCTCGTTTATAAACTCAATCGCTGTTTGGAAGCTCAAAAACGCATCCCTTTTGCAACATCTCGGACCGCCAACCTGTGCCAAGCTATGCAGTGCTTTTGAGGTAAACTCCATGTGCTTTCCCCACGAAGTATCAGTGCTCAACGGACCTGTGCCGTCTATAATAGACAAAGCTGCACCCATCGAGCTGACCGCACCGCAAACACCCCACATACCGCAGGTTGCACCAGGCATCTGTATTCCTCTTTTCATAAGCTCGGTTAAACTTTCAGCCAAGTTAATCTCTCCACCTGCGTTATAAAAAGCAGTGAGCAGAGCTGCACCATCTAACACATGGTGCTCAGGTCCATGGATTCTGACAAAATCCTTGCTTGCTATATTATAAAATATCTCTATCGGGTTTTTGCTCGTTTCTTCTACACAAGCGTCAATAATTTTCTTTGCTCTTTCTTCCACGTTTAGCACACCTTTCCAATAGTTTTTATAAACCCATAAAATTCATTCCATCCATCCGTGTTTATGGAATAGTGATGCCACTTGCCTTCTTTTCTACTGTTTACAAGTCCGCATTCGCATAAAATTTTCATATGGTGAGAAAGCGTTGGCTGTGTAATATCAAAAGCTTCCAGCAATTTGCAACCGCATTTTTCACCACCAGATAACATCTGAACAATCTGCAAACGGTTGTTATCCGAGAGTGCTTTGCAAATAAGAGCTACATCTGTTGTGTTCATTTCATCCACCTCACATAGATATTTGTCTATATATACTTATAACATACACATAGACACTTGTCAATGTGTTTTGTAAAAAAACAAGGAGATTTTACCCTCCTTGTCATACCGATATGTTTAGCTTTCTCTATTCTTTGATTACTGCTGGTCAGATTCTGATGTGCAAATCAGGCTGTATAGTAGCTTCTGGTAATTCCCTCACGGATGAAGCCGTTTTTCTCATAGTAATGCTGAGCAATTTTGTTATCAAGAGCTGTGTCGGTGTCGAATCTTCTGATACCTTTTTCGTATAAAAAGCTCTTTAACGTAGTCATACATTTTGTGCCGATACCCTTGCCCACGATATCACCGTTTACATATATCCAACGAAGGTATGCTGTGGTGTCATCAAGATAATGCACCTCACAACCGCCTACCTGATTTCCGTCGATTTTAAAATCAATGTACTGTTGATTGCCCTTTGTCAAATCGTTAGCGGTTAGAACTACCTCTGAATTTTCACTCTCACTTAAAACAGATGAGTAATACACATTTTCGTGTTCAAGTTCAAAGCCGTTAACTTTAAGCAAAGCTTCAATATGAGCGTGATTTTCAAATAGCTTGCCGTGTCGTGCAAAGCAAGTCATACCAAAGTAATGGAAGAACGCATAAACTCTGTTCTCTTCGCCCAAGCTTTTCATCGCTTCGTTTAAAAGCAGTTCTCCTGCATCTGCTCTGTCTTCTTTGAAATAAAGATTGCAGATGATAGGGTAAGAAATTTCGCTTGAAATCTCGCCATTGTCTGCAAATCCAAATGCAGTTTTGCCGTACTGAACAAAGCCTAAAAGCACATCTTCATCATAAACAGCTTTTACATCAAGCTCATTAAACAACACTCTGCCTTCGCCGTCGATATCTTCCTCAAATGACTTCTTCCAAGTATCAAAACTTACGCAAAAAAAGTATGGTGTTTTTAATCCAAGCTGAAAGTCATAAACATCCTGTAAATCAAAATTATCTGTAATTTTTAACATCTGTAATTCTCCTTTTTATTTTTGTAATAGCCTTGTGATTCTTCTTTCGTTTTTATTGATAAATTTGAAAACATCGTATGTGCTCTTTGCCAGAGCGGTGTCTTCCTGCCCCTC
Source organism: Ruminococcus sp. (assembly GCA_045533085.1). Taxonomy (GTDB): domain Bacteria; phylum Bacillota; class Clostridia; order Oscillospirales; family Acutalibacteraceae; genus Ruminococcoides. The sequence continues at coordinate 16,729 of JAZSHE010000095.1, read as the reverse complement.
AAAATATGCTAGGGACAACAGCTCGATGCACTCCATAACAAATACCGCAGTTCCTTTTTGTTCTGCAGTAAGAGGTAAGATTTTGCTATAACCAGCAAAAACATTTTTTGTGAAATCGAACCACTTTATCTCATTAATTTCAAACTTCTCTTTCTCGGATAAAACCGACAGAACAAAATAGCACAAATCAAAAATCCTGACGTTCTTCTGACTTAAATCGAAATCTATGTAACCGCTGAAATTTCCTTTATCAAAAAGAAAGTTGCCAAAATGTACATCTCTGTGAATAAGCTGTGCAGGCAGTTTTTCATAGAACTTTTCAAGATTTTCAACAACCATTTCGTAGTCGTCACAGCTCAGATTCTGCCATCCGCTTTTTTCAAAGCTTTCCTTCACCCAACCATTCATCTCACACAACAAGCTATTGTCCCAGACCTCAGTCTTACTTTCAAGACTTTCAAACGCAATGTGCAAATTTGCAATAATTTCGCCCATTATCTCGGCTGTTTTATCTCCGAATTTCAGGCTGATGATATTACTTCCCGAAAGCTTTTCCGACACAAAGAAATACTGTTCGTCAGCTTCTATGTACTGTTCTTCTTTTGAGGTGTATATGAGCTTACCGACAGGTATGCCCATATCGTGCAAGTGCTGATTTATCGTAATATTTCTTTTTAGAGACTCAGGTTCGTCATATACTTTCAGCACATAGCTTTCGCCAATCTGCCATACAGACGAATAAATCTGCGTTATGTTTTCATTTTGCAAACCCCAGTGTGGCAACAAGGAATTAATTTTAGTTGACATAATCTCAAACCTTTTCCTTTGCTCAATAATTATTCTTCTGATACTCGACTGAGCCAAGCTGAAATTTCGAGCTAACTGCTCGTTGCTCATTCCCTCGAGGTGCATTTTGTAGATTCTGTTGTTTCGTTTTTCAAGCTCAATTTTGTACTCGGTGACAGCCCTTTTTCTTTGCTTATCCTTTTTAGGAATGTATAAAAACTCACCCTGAATATATTTCTGGATTTCTTCAATCAGCTCACTAGGAAGAATTGCTCCTGCATTTTTATATTTCATATCTGCATCCCCGTCTCTGCGTTATTATTGTATCATCAGTATCGTAAAAAGTTTGTCTATGTTCTTTTTATAATAAAACATAAACACCATTATTTCAAGGATATATAGACAAATAAAAATGAGTATAGGTGCGCGAGTTACCTATACTCTAATCTTCGAGACTAACGGATTGGATTCTGAACTATCGTTTCATCACTCATTTATGATTGATGAAGTAAGTGATAAAAAATTAAAGACGGAGAGGGAAGCTCTCCGCCTTGGTTTACTAAAAACTATCGTAGGTGACTATTTCGTCAATTGGTCGGGATTCAAAATGCAAGTCGAGTGGTTTTGCATCATCTGATGGATAACCCATAACAAGCAATGCGACAGGCTCAACGTTTTCAGGAATACTGAAAGTTTCACACATCTTAGCAGGGTCAAAATGCATAACCCAACAGGTGCCAACCCCTTCGTTCTGAGCTGCTAGCATCATATATGTTGTGACAATCACAGCATCAACAGGAGAAGAAAGTGCACCGTCATACACACGTTTCCAGCTTTCATCCCTATTATGGCAAACAAGCATAGCAGTTGGTGCGTTGAAATGACATTTAGTACACTCTTTCAGCTTTTCGATAGATTCATCCGTATTCAAAACAAGTATTCTCTGTGGTTGATAATTACAGCCTGTTGGTGCTTTGTGCCCTGCTTCGAGGATTTTATCAATCACCGTCTGAGGTAAATGTTCAGGCTTGAAATTACGCACGGAATATCGCTCATCAATCAGTTTTTCAAAATCCATTTTAACACCTCTGTTATATACAACGTAAGTTGTGATTATCGTTATTTGCAGTAGATTTCTATGGCTTTAGATATGAATTCAGCAGTGCCGACAACGTGTTTGTCGATGTTAGCTTTAAAGCGTTCATCGGCAACATACATTTGTCCGAGTCCTTTTAGGACTTCATCGGTACAAGTGTAGAAGTTACTTGTGATGAAGTCTTGCAGTTCTTTAACAACAGCCTGAGCTTTTTCTGAATCTGGAGTTTGTCCGTCAACTTTGCAATCTGCAAACTTCTTCATCACTTTATCCAAACCATCGGCGGAATTTGCAAAATCAGCTTTTGTGTGGTTTTCTGTTCTCTGCTCAAACTCTTTGTAGGCTTGTGTTTTGCCGAAGCGTTCTTTTACTTCTGATTCGTATTTGGTATTATCAAATGTGTTCATTATGATCTTCCCTTTCTCGGTAACTTAAGCTTTATTTATCCGATAAAACTTACGAGTTCGTCTATATCTTTACGCTTTTTGGTACGGAGTTTGTCGTCGTCCTTTGCATAACCGAGGGTGATTACAAGTCGCACTGTGCCGTCAAGATTGCACAGCTCACGGATTTTTTCATCGTCAAGCCAACCGAGGATACAAGTCCCCAAACCCTGTGCAGTAGCCTCACACGTGATGTACGCAGTGAGAATTCCGATATCCATTGAACGATAGTCGTTCTTCTTTCTTTTTGCACCGAGAGCTGCGGTTTTAACATAAGGCTTTTCGGAGATTACGAGCAAGACAGGTGCGTCAGGTGCGAACTTGTTAAGTCCCATTCCCTGAGTTGCTTTTGCAACCTTCTTTGCTGTTTCACCAGTACACACTGTAATGTGATAAGGCTGACCGTTGCAAGCGGATGGCGAAAACCTTGCTACCTCTAAAATTGCGTCGAGCTTTTCTTTCTCTACCATACGTTCACTGTTATATGCTCGGCATGACTGCCTGTTTTCTGCGATTTCTTTGAAGTTCATAGTATCACCTTTTACTTTTATTATTCAAGAATGCTATGTTTTAGTATATCACATCAAATTTTAAATGTCATCAATTCTTTGATTAAAGCTGTGCAGATTTTGGCTTGACAATGAACACTCACTAAGCTACACTTTTTACATAAGTGATTTGTGTGGTGATTGCATGAACAAAGAGTGGTCTGAACTTAATAAATCGGTGCAAGTATACCTCAAAAAAAGTGATACTTTTTACACGGGTATACAAACACTTTTGAATCTTCGCAAAAGCATGCTCAATAGAATATTAGAACTCAAAGAGCACCTTACTGATGAAGATTTATGCAGTATGCCTTTTAGAAACGCAAAAGGATATCACAGCAAAAGTATTGCATACTCCTTGTGGCACATTTTCCGTATTGAAGATATTGTAGCTCATACACTTATCAAAGGTGATGAACAGGTTTTCTTTGCAAATGATTATGAAACGCGAACAAACTCACCTATAATTACAACGGGTAACGAGCTTAGCGCTGATGAGATTTCAGAGTTTTCTAGGTCTCTCAATATTGATGAGTTATTTAACTACATCAGCGATGTCAGTAAGTCTACTGAAGATATCTTAATGTCACTCAGATTCACGGATTTGAAAACCAAAATAACAAGCGAACATAGACAGAAACTTGAAAAGCTCAATGTAGTCAGCGATAGCGAGGATGCGTTGTGGCTGATTGACTACTGGTTCGGTAAGGATATACGCGGACTTATTCAGATGCCATTCTCACGACATTGGATTATGCATATCGAAGCTTGTTTAAGAATAGAAAAGAAGATAACAGACAAGAGATAATTTTCACTCGCTATTCTTTGATTATGCAGTTCAGATTTTGACTAGGCAAATGACTGACTTGTGAAAACTTCTACACTCTATCCTACATTGACAAAATGTGGGGTATTATGCGTAAAGAGGCTTTTCCTGAACACCTTGAGCTATAACAGAATACATACACAAACAAAAACAGCCAAAGGTATTCCCTTGGCTGTTTTTGGTATTGCAACTTTCATACAAATACAAACACCCATCAAAACTGATGGGTGTTTATCGTGGATAATGTCGAAATATCAACTTTTTATGAGGTGGAATTTCTTATATCTTTATTTCATTTATTTTTCGGGATTAAGCATCGCTTTAATAGGATAGTTATCAACAGCGATTTCATCTACACCGTGAGCTTTAAAAGCATCAGGTATATTTATTTCTTGGTTCTGTTCATACAGAGCTTCTTTGAGTTCACTTATCAGCTCACTCAAATCAGTCCATTTTCCGTCTGTAAAACGATAGCTTTCGCCCTCGTTGATAACACCTGTTGCCTTTGCTCCTATTTTCATATCATTAGCATACGCAACAACCTCAGTGTAATGTGAAGATTTACTGCTGTCTGTATATGTCATTGTTAATACGACAGAGTATTTATCACCCTTTTTGAGCTTATACTCGTGGTCAAGGTCAATCTTATGGTAACCACTCCATTTGTGGACAGCATCGCCCGATTCGAGCAGTTCACCAGAGTCAGGAGTGCCATCTTTCGGATTTTTATAAATCTCGTAATGCACGTTGATATCAGGAGAGTATGTTTTGTACTCAATCGCAAAAAGCGATTCATCTTCCTCTGCATCAAACACGTTTGCTGTCTTTGTTTCGCAGTCGTAGTCAAACACACCGCAAATACCATACATCAGCATATCATACTGATCGTAGTTCGGATTCTTGTACTTAACAGAATCATTTTTATCAAATTCAAAACCGATTGCATTTCTTATAGTATGGTCGTAATAAGACATATAGTAGTAACCGCTACGCTCATATCCCCATTCGCCGTAACTATTCTTTAGAATAAAAGCACCATTTTGAGGAGGGGTGCTGTTTTCAACAACTTCGCCTGATGTAGCTGTACGCGTAAAGTTTTCTTTCGGATAGTTATCATCATAGCCAACGACAGTAACCACATGGTTTGCTATACCATTCACATTATACGCAGCCCAGTTCTCGTAGTTAATCGCACCCTCACAAAGAACTGCGATAGCTACACCATGACCGTTTGCAAGCTCTGACTTAATCGCTGTGAGTCCTTCTTCGTTGAATATATATTCGCCGTTTTCGTCAAATGTAGCAATCTGTGGCAAGAAGCTACCATTTCTTAAAATCGCATCTGTCTGTGGGTTGCGATACTCAGCGTTTCGTGGGATAGACCAATCATCATTAACAGAGTACTGCAATTCTCCTTCAACCACCACACTGTTTTTGCCTCTGTATGCATACGGATATTCACCATTGACGCTTGTGCTTTCGTCAACAGGCAAGAAACCTGACGCAAATAGATTTGCTCCTGAGTAGCTGGCTCCGCCAATAGCGTATGTAGAGTCCTTCATATATTCCTCGGCTTCGCTTGCATCATAGCCCTCACCTACCTGAGAGGCTCTAACCTTGCCAACCATCACATCATCCTCGGTGATATCACCATAGACAAACCAGTTTATATACTTCTCGGAAAAGTCCACCTTGTCGTTCACTTCTCCCGCAGGTACACCCATATCGTTTGCGTAAAGATATGCGATTTCAGCAGCTCCCGCGATCCCGAACGCCCAGCAATCGCCGAACATCTGTCGCTTTATTGGTGTTACATAATTCTTTCCGTTGAAATTTCTCAAATCAACCGATTCAGGCAAATCCTCTGCCACTTGTTCTTTGGTCTCAGTGCCACAAGCTGCGAGTGTTGATGCCACCATAAGCACAGCGAGAATAGCCGACAAAATTCTTTTCATAATTTTCCCTCTTTTAATTTTATGTACCTGTTATACCACTATAACATGGAGTTTTTGTGGAGAAAATCAATCGTCGAGCAAAATATCTATAAACACATTCGGCATCTTGATATATTTGTCATCAAGATTGTTAACTGAACAAAACAGGTTGCAACCATACTCTTCGTTAAAATAATCTATCGATAAATAATCACCTATGTATCCTGTGTGTCCTTTACCCTTTTTGTACAGACCCATAAAGCCATAGCCGTAATAATCTCCACAATCAGGTGAATAATCCTCTAGCATTTCGCGATAGCTTTCATCAGATACAACTTCACCACTTAGAAAACCTGTCATCCATCTATCCATATCAGGAGCAGTTGACACTATATCCCCTGCACCTTTGCTGAGAAGACCATCCAAAAGACCTTCTATACCATTCACCTCGTCATACAAGGTGTCGTATGTAAGAGCACTTGAAAAGAACTCGTTATCCTTAACATCTCCAATAAATCCGGAGTGTTCCATTTTGAGTGGTTCAAAAATGTTTGATCTTATATAATCATAGTAACCCTGACCTGACACTATCTCTACAATTTCGCTGAGCAAAAAGTAATTTGTGTTGGAGTAGTCATACGCTGTGTCAGGAGTAAATTCAAGTGGTTGACTGAACACCCAATCTTTGATAACAGCAAGGTTCTCACTCGTCGGTTTATCAGCTGACAGATTCTTTAAATAATCCATATCTTTACTTTCGATCATCTCAGGAATTCCCGAACGCATTGTGAGCAGATTTTTGATTGTGATATCCTTTCCGATTTCGTACTCAGGGAAATACATATCAAGTGTATCATCAACGCTCAGCTTGTTCTGCTCTTTGAGCATCATAACAGCTGTTGCACAAAACTGCTTTGACACAGAACCAATATACATTGGTGATTCAATTGTAAGGTCATTTCCAAGCTCATCTTTGCCCCTCGCGTGGATATACAGGACTTCTCCATTCTGAGTAAAATAAACAATTCCTTCGAAATTTTTCAACTTTGCGGCTATTTTTTCTTTTTTCTCAGCTGTTAAAGTAAATGCTACTTTCTGGGTAGGTTCAGTGATCTTAGCTTCATCAACTGAACAAGCAGTAAATGACAGAGCAAATACACAACATAAGATTACAACTAATAATTTCTTCATAATCTCGCCCTCCTTTTACAGTAATTATTATAAATCCAAGGCAAAATCTTTTCAAACAACTTGTTTTTTAATTTATAAACCAAATTAAAAGAGCCTCAACTGCAGGTTTACTGCAGTAAAGGCTTGGTACGTGAAAGAGACCATATAAAATCATGAGAGTTTGTTTTTGTTATTTCGTCTGCATAACACAAAAGCGGAATAACAGAGCTTTCGTTGTGGAACATATATGAATGCATTTCGCCTGTAGCTGTTTCGATAACGCTTTTTGTAGCAAGATTGTTGTCACAGAGTATTTCCATATATCTGTCAACCTCATCTTCAGTCAGTCCTGTGTTTTTGCTGATAAGAGATGTAGCAAGCGGTGTGTTAAGTCTCGAGTACATAAAGAAAATTATACTAAGCAGGTTTTTATCCGCAAAAACCTCAAATACTTTTCTGAGAGTTTCAGAATCCGAAAGAACATTTTTGATACCACTCTTAGGTTCCTTCATTAAAAAGAAATAGTGAAAATCAGGCGACAATCTGGCTGTAACCATACCGCTGTCAGACATATTTTTCGAGAAATACTCCAATCCATCGGTATCCTTTGCCAAATTTTCAACGAAACCATCTATATAATGTTCAGGCATTACAACGCCATGCAGCATACCGTTTTCTATCGCCCAACAAAGATTGAACGCAAAACGATACGCTTCATCATCAGACATCTGACATATACGTCTTGCAATCGTAAGCGAGAGGCTTTCCTCCGCTATACCAAACAGCGTATCTATGCTCACCGACAGAACCTGTGCTATTGTTGGCAACAGCTCAGCGTCAGGTGTACCACCACGTTCCCATTTTGACACAGCCTGTGTAGTAACCCCCACAAGTTCACCGAGCTGTTCCTGAGTAATACCTTTTGCTATACGAAACTTTTTAATCTGCTTGCCGATAACGCTCATCTTTTCCATCCTCTACTCTTTACATACGATTATTGTATCAACTATTGAAAATTTTTGCAATGCTAATTATCCAACTAAAAACAAAAAACAGCCCCATTTAAGGAGCTGTTTCTTAATATCTCAATATTTAAATTATTATCCGAGTAAACCAAGGTTCTTCTTCCAGTTAAGAACTCTCTTAACCGAAGCATCAATCTGAGATTCTGGAATTTCACCGTTGTTGACAGCCTGAACGATTGCGTCAACAGAAGTTGTGTAATCCTCACAGATTATCATATCGTTACCAGCTTTTACAGCAAGCACAGCAGCGTTACTTCCGTCTGTAAACTGTGCAATACCTTCCATAACAAGGTCGTCTGTGATGATAACGCCATGGAAGTTGAGCTTACCACGCAACTGGTTGTGAACAGGAGTCGACAACGATGCAGGCATCTCAGCGTCAATACAATTAACGATATTGTGGCTGACAAGAACGCAATCAGTACCAGAAGCAATACCTGCTTCGAAAGGCTTGAAATCGCCATTTTCAAATGCAGAGTACTCTCTGTCGTCGTAAGACATCGACTGGTGTGTATCAACGCTACCGCCGTAACCAGGGAAGTGTTTGAGACAAGAGCCGATACCATTTTCTTTCATAGTTGTGACAACAGTGCTTGTGTACTGTGCAGTTTCATCAGCATCAAGGCTGTAGCATCTGTCATAGATGTAGTTTGTTTCGTCAAGCGGCACATCACAAACAGGTGCAAGATTCACGTTCACACCAAGTGACAGTAACAGCTGTGACTTTTCCTGAGCATCACTTTTCACAAGCTCAAGACCGCCCTGAGCCTTAAGCTCTAACGGAGATAAAAACGGAGTTTCTCTCAACTGTGGATTAGAGCTGACACGTACTACCGTACCGCCCTCCTCATCTGTTGAAACCAACATCGGCATATATGACAAGCGCTGATAGTTTTCAATCATAGCCTTCACATCATCCGCGCTCTTTTCAGCAAAAGAGTGTGCGTAAAGACAAATGCCGCCTACACCATAGGAACATGCTGCGTCGATGTTAACATTCTCGTGACAGCTGACCATCATCATCTGGGCAACCTTTTCTTCCAATGTCATATCCTGCAATAATAGCTCAACCTTGTCAGGCTCTGTAGGAGCTTCGGTCGGTGGCTGTGTAGACTCAGTTACAGTTGTAGGGTCTCCAGGAGCTAAAACGGATGAATCACCCAAAAAGTACACCGCACCAACTGCTATGGCAAAGACTATGACAATAGACACTATACTTAGTAAAGCAAATTTACCTTTTTTCATAATAACACCTCAAATCTGTTATTTAAACAACATTCTAGTCCAGATTACCATATTTTTCAATAGTATTATTGCACAAAAAACAAGCCTCGTGGACCGAGGCTTGGATGAAAACGGCAATATTTCACTGATTTACGATTCTTACAACCGCTGAAATGGTATTATCAGGCTTTATCATCGCATATTCAAACGCTCCATCGTCAGCTTTTCTGACTTTTACAGTAAGTGTTTCGCCCTCGAAACTCTGGTTCTTGTACGCGATGTCAATCTCCTTGATTTCGCTTTCGCTGAGCTCTTCACATGAAAACAGAGAAAAAAGCGCTCTGACATAAGCTGCGTTATTCATGTGTTGTCCAACATCAATATCGGTCGAGCGGATTTTATATTCACCAAGAATATCAGCATCGTCAAATTTATCATTCACTCTGGCGTATGACCCCTCACACAAAACATCCTCGCAAAACTCGAACTCCTCGCCATAAATATCATTAAGACGCTGTAATTTTCCTGTCACAGTATTAATAACAGCCCACTCGGTTTTACCGCAGATAGCAACACCCTGACTGTCACTTATGGAATAGTGACGATTAGCACGGACCCTGACTGCCTTTTCAGGCCAGGTTGCAAGCGTGACCTTTTCACTCATCTGTGGTCTTCTTTCAATCACAATCTTTGTTCTGGTAGCAAGCCAGAACATATCGTCGCCAATGTCTTTTGAACTTAAACTAAGCTCGTTAGCGTGGTCAGTTGCAATATCCATAAACAGATTGAACACAAACGGCACACTAAGTCTTGATGTATTGTCACAATGAGAAAGCGGTACAAATAAATCTCTTTGCATCTTGTTTTTCATATCTACACTTCCTTTAGCAAAATGTTGATAACTCAACATTGTGTTTCACCCATTGTATCATCAAAAGTTAAAAATGGCAAGAAAAAACAGTCGGGCAAAACACCCGACTGTCAGTTATCGCTTCAAGTTTTAATCAACTTTTGAGAAATTCTCCTTTGGAACAGCACATAACGGGCATACAAAATCTTCTGGCAAATCGTCAAAAGCTGTACCCGGTGCGATACCGTTTTCAGGTGAGCCCTTCTCTTCATCATAGACCCAACCACAAATATCACAAGCGTATTTCACTGTGTTTTCACCTCCGTCAATCATCTGTGCACCACAAAGCTCTTTTGAAAGTGTTTCGATCTGAGCTTTGCTGTCATCGTTGAGCGCTGACATAATTTTGACATCTGTCAGCGCGTAGTTTAAGTTTTTGCATTTTGAGAGCATTTCTTTCATAACCTTGCACGCTGTTGGTGCCCAGCTTCCGTTTTCAATAAACGCAACTGTGCGGTTCTGGAAGTTACGCTCTGTCAGATGGTTAATAAACTCTCGCATAAACGGGAAAATATCCGCATTGTAAGTAGTTGTTGCAAAAACAATTTTGTCATAACGGAACGCATCCTCAACAACTTCTGCCATATCTTCGCGTGCAAGGTCGTTCACCACTACCTTTTTAGCTCCATTTTCAATGAGCTTATCCCTGAGCAGTTCAACCGCTACCTTCGTGTTACCGTAAACAGAAGTGTACGCGATCATAACGCCCTCTTCTTCTACCTGATAGCTTGACCAAACATCATAAAGGTTAATGTAATAACCAAGGTCTTCGCACAACACAGGACCATGGAGCGGACAGATTGTATTAATATCAAGCTTGCTCGCCTTTTTGAGGAGCGACTGCACCTGAACACCGTACTTGCCGACGATACCAAAATAGTAACGTCTTGCTTCGCATGCCCACTCTTCTTCTACATCAAGAGCACCGAACTTGCCGAATCCGTCTGCTGAAAACAGAACCTTGTCCTTGTTGTCGTATGTCACGATAACCTCCGGCCAATGTACCATAGGTGCTGTAACAAATGTCAGGGTGTGTTCACCAAGCTCCAATGTATCGTTTTCACCTACAACAATCTGCTTAGGGGCAAAATCGGTTCCAAAGAAATTTTTCATCATATCAAAAGCTTTTTTGGACGCAACGATTTTTGCATCTGGATAAGCAACGATGAAGCTCACGATATTTGCTGAATGGTCTGGCTCCATGTGCTGAACAATAAGATAGTCAGGCTTTCTGTCACCTAGTACATCGGCGATATTCTTAAGCCACTCATCTTTAAAATTCTTGTCAACTGTATCCATAACAGCGATTTTTTCATCAACAATAACGTATGAGTTATATGCCATACCATTTGGCACGATATACTGGCCCTCAAACAAATCTATATTATGGTCGTTAACTCCTACATATTTTATGTCGTTTGAAATAAACATATTCTACTCTCCTTTAAAGTTCATTACGAAGTATTATATCACATTTCAAGTTTTATGAAAAGATTTATTCCAATATTTTTCCGTTTGCAGAAATAGTCACGACGCTCCAAGGGATAAACTTGCCGCTGTTCATCAGTGCTCTTTTAACTGCGTTTTCAATACCACCACAACATGGCACTTCCATTCTGACAACAGTAACACTTTTAATATTGTTATTCGCGATAATCTGTGTCAGCTTATCCGCGTAGTCGCCCTCATCAAGCTTTGGACAACCAATAAGCGTTATCCTGTTTCTGATGAAATCGTTGTGGAAATTTCCGTATGCAAAAGCTGTGCAATCAGCAGCTATCAGCAGATCTGCGTTATCAAAATACGGTGCATTGACAGGCACAAGCTTTATCTGCACAGGCCACTGGTTCAATCTGCTTGTATTAATTGACGCATAAGGAAGATTTACCGTTTCTCTTTCGAGCATCTTTGAATTTGTGCCAGGGCATCCACACGGCAACGAACTACAAGCTTTTGCCTGTGATTTTTCAGCCTGAGCCTTTTTGACAGCCACTTCGTCATACGCCAACGCCTCTCTGACTTCGAACGAGATAGCGCCCGTTGGGCACGCAGGCAGACAATCACCAAGACCATCGCAGTAGTCATCTCTCAAGAGTTTAGCTTTGCCGTCGACCATACCGATAGCGCCCTCGTGGCAAGCATCAGCACACAAACCGCATCCGTTACATCTATCTTGATCTATCTTAACTATTTTTCGCAGCATAATAATACCTCCATTGACTTTCTGATACAAGTATAATACAATAATTAAAACAAGTCTGTTTTTTTTACAACAAGATTGGAGACTTTATGAAAAAATATATTGATATACTTAAACGTACTACCCTGTTTTGTGGCATCAGCGAAAGTGATATTGAAACAATGACCGCCTGCCTTGGAGCTACTATCAAGGAATATAAAAAGGACGAACATATCTTCAGACAAGGAGAATATCTCGACCAGTTTTATGTTCTGCTGAACGGTTGTGTGCACATACAATCAATCGATTACTGGGGCAACCGAAGCATCATTGCAGAAGTGAAACCCGCTGAACTTTTCGGTGAATCTTATGCTGTATATGGAAGCAGTGCTGTGCTCACTGATGCTGTCGCAACAACCAACTCAACTGTGGCACTTTTTAACGTCAAAAAACTGATGTGTGTTTGCCCCAGAGCTTGCAGTTTTCACAGTGCTGTGATACAAAACCTGCTTGTTGCTCTCACCCACAAAAATCGACTTCTGATGCAAAAGCTGACACACATCTCAAAAAGAACAACTCGCGAAAAGCTCATTTCATATCTATCAAACGAAGCAAAACTCAACGGATGTAACAGCTTTACAATTCCGTTCAATCGCCAACAGCTTGCGGACTTTCTCTCTGTTGACCGAAGCGCAATGTCAAACGAGCTGTGCAAAATGCGTGATGAAGGTCTGCTCCTCTTTGAAAAAAACAATTTCACATTATTACAATAACTAAACTATATAACAAAACGCACTCATGCAGAGTGCGTTTTTTCTTTAGTATTTACTTTTTCTCTCCGACATGTGATAACTCTTTAAAAATATGCGCTAGATAAAACTGGATATATGTTGCATCAGAAATATTAACTTCACCACCGTTATCACAATCGCAAAGATTAAAATATAAATCGTTCTGTGTGATAATTTTAGCAAGATATTTCTGGATTGTTGTTGCATCCATAATAGTAATCTGTGAATCTCCGTCGGCATCACCGATAATACCTGTGATTTTTTCAATATCAGGATACTGCACAGTTTTTGAACTGCCATCGAGTGCAAACGGGAACACGTTTGTAGGTTTAATCAACCTGTTGTTCTTCTCGTCAACAATCTCGCAATTTTTAACAGTGAACACCTTTGAGTCAGCATTTGTATCCTCAAATTTAATGCTCCACTTGTACTCGTGTAAAGTATCAGCAGTAATATCAGGTACGATGTTATCAAGGGCGTACACCATTGTGCCATCGTTAGAGTTCGTTGTTCCGTCATACGAAAACTTAGAACTATTCATACCAAACTTTCTTTTAGGACCTGCCTCGTATGTGTAAACCTCGTCACCTTTTGTGGCTGTAACATACATCTTGCTCTGTCCTCTGTCGCAGGTGTTAAGTGTATATCTGAGATATAAATCGCTACCCTCTCCATAAGGTCGTACTTCGATACGCGCGATATCCTCGACAGTACCATAACGGTTATCGTTCGATACTCCGGACACGCTTGTATATTTGTTAAGTGAATCATAAGCAAACCAGTAGAAACCTTTGTTGTGATAACTCGTGCCCCAGGAATTAGCCACCTTGAATGCACCCATCTCACCTGAATCGACTTTTCCGTTGTCATTCAAGTCGCTCCAGATTTTATCATTATATCCTACAATGGTCATACGATGTCCCTGACCACCACCGATACGATCTTTGACAACATACTCATTCACATACTTTGAGTTTTCAGGAACATCCTTGTGCTCCTTTAATCTCAAAACTGTGAGCGAATTAATGATAGTATTGAAACTCAGCACCTCACCATTTGCAAGGCAGGTTTTGATTTTGGTCAGGTCGGGGTCATCAACAGAGGTAATCTGTGTTTCATTTGTGAGTCCGACATCCTTAAGATACTCGTAGGTTTTCACTCTGTAGTTAAGTGCTTCGCGCCAGATTTCTTCACTTGCGTGCCAGCTCAGGAACTCATTTTCTGTATATGGTACTGTGGACAGCGGAACATTTCCTATCTCCTGCATCAGAGTGAATCCGTCGATATCCCAACCACCGCCATTTTTACCACCATTGCCGAGATTGAATGTAAAGCTGGGCGAAAAGGTGTTTTCAGGAGTAGTCACAATGCCCATAGCTTTGTTCATCGTATATGTAAACTGATAGTAAGTTTCAGCCCAGTACACACACGCGCCCAAACTGCCCTGCGATTCAATAGCAGGGAAATATGGCGACTCACTGTTATCAACGATATCGGGCAGGGAATCCACAGCACCGACAACAGGCACAGATAACGCACAAAGTGACACAATCATTGTAATCGTCAGAATCAACGACATAATCTTAACTGAATAATTTTTCATACAATCTCCTATCCACACCACTTGGTGTAAATCGCAACGGAGTTTTCCCCGTCATACTCAGCAAGTCTGACAGCAACTTCCTCGTCAAGCGAAGTCGGTATGTTTTTGCCGACGAAATTTGCTTTGATAGGCAGCTCCGAATGACCTCTGTCAATCAGCACACAAAGCTGGATTTTTGATGGTCTGCCAAGATCTAACACAGCATCAAGCGCACAACGTGCTGTACGTCCTGTGAAAATAACATCATCAACAAGTACAACCGTTTTTCCTTTGATATCAAAATCCACCTTAGTGCCTGTGATAACTGTGTTATCCTCACACTTTTCTCTGTCATCGCGATAATGAGTAATATCAAGCTCGCCGACATCAACTGTATTGGAGTCGATTTCAAAAATATACTGAGCAAGTCTATGTGCCAGCGGAACTCCGCGCGACTTGATACCAATCAGGCACAAGTCCTTTGTTCCGCGATTTTTCTCCAGAATCTGGTGAGCGATTCGCTTTAGAACTCTGTTTATATCCGATTCATTCAAAATCTGAGCTTTCAGTTCCATAAAAACCTCATAAAAAACAAAAATGACCTTGTCACAAAAATGCGAACAAGGCGATTACAATTAAATATTTTGAAACCTTGTCGGCATCACAGTACCGAATTAAAGATATCTTGATTTTAGAATATCATCTCACAAAGTCAATGTCAACAAATAAGGAAAATAACTTATCTTCTTGACATTATCAAGCTAAAATTGTACTATATATGGTATAATTCTCATAATGGAGGGGTATTCGTGAAAAACACAGACAAGTCAATGGAAAAAATCGTAGCTTTGTGCAAAGGCAGAGGCTTCGTATATCCGGGCTCTGAAATCTACGGCGGCCTTGCCAACACTTGGGACTACGGCCCACTTGGTATGGAGCTCAAAAACAACGTCAAGAAAGCTTGGCTCAAAAAGTTCGTTCAGGAAAACAAATACAACGTAGGACTTGATTCAGCTATTCTTATGAATCCACAGACATGGGTAGCATCAGGTCACCTCGGTGGCTTCTCTGACCCGCTGATGGACTGTAAAGATTGTAAAACACGTCACAGAGCTGACAACCTCATCGAGGATTTTGACGGCACAAACGTTGCTGGCTGGTCAAATGAGCAGATGACAGAATACATCAAAGAGAAGGGCATCACTTGTCCAAACTGTGGCAAGCAGAACTTCACTGACATCCGTCAGTTCAACCTTATGTTCAAGACATTCCAGGGTGTTACTGAGGACTCAAAATCTGAGATTTATCTCCGTCCTGAAACAGCACAGGGTATTTTCGTAAACTTCGCTAACATTCAGCGTACAAGCAGAAAGAAGGTTCCTTTCGGTGTCGCACAGATCGGTAAATCTTTCCGTAACGAAATCACACCTGGTAACTTTATTTTCCGTGTTCGTGAATTTGAGCAGATGGAACTCGAGTTCTTCTGCAAGCCTGGCACAGACCTTGAGTGGTTTGACTACTGGAGAGCATACTGCCGTGACTTTTTATACTCACTCGGCGTAAAGGAAGAAAACTTACGTCTTCGTGACCACGATCCAGAAGAGCTTTGCTTCTACTCAAAGGCGACAACTGACTTCGAGTATCTCTTCCCATTCGGTTGGGGTGAGCTTTGGGGTATTGCTGACAGAACAGACTACGACTTGACTCAGCACCAGAACACATCCGGCAAGAGCCTTGAGTACTTTGACCCAACTGATAATTCAAGATACATCCCTTACGTTATCGAGCCTTCTCTCGGTGTTGAAAGACTTTTCCTTTCAATTCTTACAGAAGCTTACGACGAAGAGGTTGTTGATGCAGAAAAGAACGATGTCAGAACAGTATTAAGACTTCATCCGTTCCTCGCGCCATTCAAAGCGGCAGTTCTCCCACTCTCCAAGAAGGTAGGCGAGCAGGCTGAGGCCCTCTTTGATGAGCTTTCAAAAGACTTTATGGTTGAGTACGATGATGCTGGTTCTATCGGTAAGCGTTACCGCAGACAAGATGAAATCGGCACACCACTTTGTATCACATACGACTTCGAATCACTCGAAGACGGCTGTGTAACAGTCCGTGACCGTGACACAATGGAGCAGGTAAGAATCAAAATTGACGAACTCAAAGCATACATCGCTGAGAAAATCGCATTTTAATTTCGAACATA
Source organism: Ruminococcus sp. (assembly GCA_045533085.1). Lineage (GTDB taxonomy): Bacteria > Bacillota > Clostridia > Oscillospirales > Acutalibacteraceae > Ruminococcoides. The sequence goes on along the minus strand of JAZSHE010000095.1, from coordinate 12 downwards.
CATAAAGACACC